>CAZFOX010000499.1:0-4604 GCA_964520565.1 uncultured bacterium
GAATCTCCTGGGCTAAAGCCAGGTTTACGGTCTCTTCTCCAAAAAGCAACGTCAACTCGTCGCGCAAGTTTGTCTCGCCCATGATTCCGCCTCTTACACCAGCCTATCCTCTGAGATACTATATTCCATTCTAACGCCTTTGGAAGAAAAAAGCGCCGCCCGAACCGATTGAAGGGGTTATGAGTATTCGGGCGACGCCTTGGAAACCGGATTCGCAACGCGGCCGTCGCCGTATTCCGAACCGGTTTCGTTCCCTTCCAGTTTCGGCGGAATCCGAGTGAATCTTTACAGGGAAAACCACAAGCGAGGAAAGTTGCATGAGCCGGCAATCCAACGTCCAACCCAGCCTGAACGATATTGTTTCTCTTTGCAAGCGAAGGGGATTCGTTTTCCCCTCCAGTGAAATCTACGGTGGATTCGCCGCCTCCTGGGATTACGGCCCGTTGGGCGTCGAGCTAAAAAACAACATCAAGCGCTTATGGTGGCAGGATACCGTTACCGACCGCGAAGACGTCGTCGGCATGGACGGCGCGGTAACCACCCATCCCCGCGTCTGGGAAGCGTCCGGCCACGTTGAAGGATTCCACGATCCGATGGTCGATTGCAAGACCTGCGGTCACCGTTTCCGCGCCGATAAACTGGACGAGGAAACCTGCCCGCTGAAACCCAGTAAAAAGGTATGCGAGTGCGGCGGCGAGCTGACCGAACCGCGCGATTTCAACCTGATGTTCAAACTGCACTGGGGGCCGGTCGAAGACGCCAAGAATATCACCTACCTGCGTCCCGAAACCTGCCAGACCATTTTCCCCAATTTCAAGAATGTACTGACCGTCACGCGTATGCGGGTTCCCTTCGGTATCGCCCAGGTGGGGAAATCGTTCCGCAACGAAATCACCACCAAGTCGTTCATCTTCCGCCAGCGCGAATTCGAGCAGATGGAACTGGAGTATTTCGTCCATCCAAACGAATCGGACAAGTGGTTCGAGTTTTGGGTGAATCGCCGCAAGAATTTCTACATTTCGCTGGGAATCCGCGAAGAGAACCTGCGTCTGCGCCCTCACGGAGCCGACGAACTGGCGCATTACGCCAAGGCCTGTTACGACGTGGAATACCAATTCCCCATGGGCTGGTCGGAATTGGAAGGCATTGCCAACCGCACCGACTTCGACCTCCGGCGCCATTCGGAGTTTTCCAAGAAAGACCTCAGTTACCGCGACGATTTAACCGGCGAGAAATACCTGCCTTGGGTGATCGAGTCGTCCGCCGGAGTCGACCGCACTTTTCTGGTGCTGCTTTCCGATGCCTACGATGTCGATCAGGCTCCCAACGACAAAGGCGAGATGGAAGAGCGCCTGGTTTTGCGCTTCTCGCCCCAGGTCGCGCCGGTCAGCCTGGCGGTATTCCCGCTGTTTAAGAAAGACCCGCAGGTCGAAATGGCGCGCAAGATCGAAGCCAGCCTGCGCGGACCCTACCGCACTATGTACGACGAAGCCGGAAACATCGGCAAACGGTACCGACGTCAGGACGAAATCGGAACGCCGCTGTGCATCACCGTCGATTTCGATTCGCTCGACGACAACGCCGTCACCATCCGCAACCGCGACACCATGCAACAGATCCGCGTCTCCACCGATCAGCTGCATCAGGCGGTCGCCGATCAGATGAAGGCGATGGAACAACCCTGGAAATAAATACCGGATGGGGGTTGTTCTGGAGACCGTATTCTGAGCAGGCGATTCGTTCCAGGATGGGTTGCAGGGGGGTATTTTATCCCCATACGTTGAACATCAGTGAACGGTTCATACCCTTACGTTTCTTTGTACAAGATATTCATCGAAATGGCCGTTTTTCTGAGTTTTTTATCGAGAGTGGCAAGAGGCCAGTTTCGGCGTTGCGCCAATTCGATATAAGCGGCGTCATACGCCGTCAAATCGTATTCCCGCATCTGAAATAACCAATTCTGAACGATAACCGGATTTTGTATTGTGTCGATTTCGATCGGGAGAACCTGAAAAAGCCAGTGAAGGTAACGCTGTGTGTCCTCGGGAACGATTCTCTTCCTCTTTTCTGCCATACGTAATACATTGACTGTTTCCAACACCCATATGAAAGGTACCGCTACTCGGATTCCCGTTTCAATTCGGTTGCGCAACGATTCTCCGAGAGGATGACGTTCCTCTTTGAAACACCAGGACATAGCCATGGAACAATCGAGAACAATGCCTTCCATCAGCGACGTCCTTCATCGATCAGATCGCGGATGCGCAATCCACCCAACGAGTTCTTTTCTCGGAGATTATCAAGTTCCTTAAACGCTTGTTTGACCGCTTCCGAAGAAGCAGGACGCACCGGAGTCAACTGGGCGACGGGGTAGCCGTGCTTGGTGATGGTAAAACTTTCCCCTTTTCCGACGCGGTTGATGATCTCCGACCAATGGGTTTTCGCATCGTATAATCCGATCTCTTCCATCGGGGCAACTCTCCTTAAACAGGTCTTCGACTGGTCTATTTTAGTAGGGATGGAGAAAGAAAACACTCAATAACAAACGCCAACTTGATCGTTTGAGCATATGGCGCCCATGCTCCATGAACTCGAGCGAATTATCCTCAAATAATCGTTGACAATCCTACTCAGAATGATGTAATATCGAGAAGAAGAATTAGAGGGAATGTTGTAATCCTTTTATATTAGAAAATGTATATGTAGCGAAATTTTCAAATCACGGAAGGAATACAACCAATTTATAGAATTATTGTATATATTGTGATAGTTATTTTTGCAGGCAACTTTACATTCAGCCAAGGATTCGAAACAAATTTGATAGTCAATCCGGGAGTGGAAGATGGAATAAATGGGTGGACTCTAGAGCAATGTACTTTCGAATCGGTCTCGCATGAAAACACTTTAAAATCATGCAGTGGCGGTTATTTCTTTTCATCTATATCCCGAAAAAATTAGGTGTCTTATCTAACAATTCTAGTTTTTTTGCGTATATTAAAACACTAAAACAGGAGATTGCTCATGAATATTCAACCTAAATGGGACAAGGAAAGTTACTTAAATTCCGTACCCTATTCCGCAAGAAAAAACGCCAAGGTTTTGTTGGATTGGGCGGAAGAAAACATAAAAGTAATACCCCAACCCAAAAAAGGAGAAGTCTGGACTGGATTTCAATTAGCTGTCGATACGATAGGCGGTACTCTAAAAATATGCAAGATTGACGTATCGGGAAATATTCAATGGTACCCAGGGTATCCTGGTTATTTATTGGCTACGCATCCTTTCAACTCAGATCAATTTTATCAAGAATTTTGTGAAAAGCTAAATGACGCCCACGGTACCAGTACACGAATTCAGCCTTCTCAATTCAACAAAAAAGGCCCCAAAATTTCTTTGGCTTTTCTCCGTGTTGAAAGATTTATTTCTATGCTGGATTGGATTAAGGAAAGAGCAACCGCTTCTGAACAGTTGTTAACTGAATAACGATCAGAGTAACTGAAATATCCATAACATAGGAGAAAAATTATGCGCACCATGACTTTTTCAATTCTTCTTTTCTTCTTCGCTCAAATGATTATCGCCCAAGAAGATCCACTGAAATACTCGTGGTCACAAAATTCACAAAATGGCCATCAGTATACTCTAACAAAATCCACAACCTGGGAAGAAGCAAATAAAATTGCCGAATCTCTAGGCGGTCATTTAGTTTCAATCAATGATTTTGATGAATATGAATTCATTAAGCGTTGGCTCTTCAAAAAAAATCAAGAATCTTTGTGGATTGGTCTAACCGATAAGGAAATTAGGAACACATGGAAATGGACAAGTGAAGAACCATATTTATTGCAGGATTGGTCTAGAGTAGAAAATTCTGGCGATGGAAGAAATTATGTATCTGTATCAAAAGCAAATCAACAGTATCATTGGTCTGCGAATACGGAATATGAAAGAATGCAAGGTATTGTCGAATTTCCTGTTTCATTAGTATCAAATAAACAACCAATAGAATCATATTATTATCATTCCAATACATTTGAAGCAGATATTAAAAGTACATTTTATAAAACAGGATTTTATTCTGCTTTTTACTACTTATATAATAGTTCTGGCTCAGGAAAATCAATTGATGAAAGCAATCGATCTGATGCCAATCTCATTTTAGCTAATTTAATACCAGATAAAAATAATGTAATTTCCAGAACGCCTGTTAGTATTGATAACATACAAACAACGCTTAACCATTCTTCTCAAGTAATCGTAAGAGCCGTAAATAGTATAGGAGAACTTGTCGGTCCTAAAATTTCAAGGAATATACATTTTATAAATACTAATGAATATTCATTAAATTCGTCTCATCCATCAACACCTTATAAATTTTCTGATCATAAGTTTGTTACATTTAATGTAGGAATGGTTAGCCCTGGTTATGGATTAGAAGCATTTTATACAGTAGATAAAAGCCCACATACAATAATTGATAATAATAGTAAAAATTTATTGAAAACCGATACCTCTACTTTTAATATTGACTTTACACAAAAACCATTCAATACTGGACAGTCTTAAGTTTGGCTGCATTTCAATCTAGAGATCAAGTTACGCAG
>CAZFOX010000500.1:0-740 GCA_964520565.1 uncultured bacterium
CGCCCACCCCGACATCTTTTCCTTTCCAATCGACTCCAGTCATTACTCCAAGTCCAGAGAACAAGTCGGAATTTAGGATTCGTTCAATCCCCGATATCCGAACCGTGATTCACCATCCGCTTCAGAAAATTGTAAATCTGAACGACTATATAGATGTGGGAGAATTAGTAGAGAAATCACTGATCTGGTCGGTGGATAATGATTTGGAATCACCGAGTTTGACAATCGAGGAAGGTTCGCTGATCAGTTTATCGAATCCCGAAAAAATAGGTTTGTTTGCAGCAACGGTTCATGTATCAAACGGTTCGGTTACTGCCTCTCAAACGATTTGTATCAAAATATCCCATTTTATTCTTGCAAAGGGATTTTATACATCACCCATCGTTTTAGCGCCATACGAAGAGCGTATTAGCGAAGAATCGCTTTATGATGGGATATTCCCTCATGATTTTCCCCGGAACCAGATCGAATTTGTGTTACCTTTTCTCTTGCCGGAGGGTATCGAGGAAGCGCGCGTTCTTGCCACCGGCCACATTTATTTACGGTCGACAGCCAATCCCCCTGCTCGTTTGATTCAATTTCCGGTTATGGCACGCTATCGAGAATCCACGCCGACTCCAATTGTTGTTCCAACCATGACTCCGACTGTTATCACACATTCCCCACAACGGGATGCTACCTTTACTCCCATTCCCCGAAAAACGCCTACGGCCACTCCGAGCCCCTCAATGAAACTACAT
>CAZFOX010000500.1:750-4587 GCA_964520565.1 uncultured bacterium
TCGCTTCGCCGGAGAAGGATTTCATTTTTTCTCTGAATCGTATTGAAACCGTTGGGTTGAATCCTCTCGATCTGAACATTATGGATATCAACCAGGATTCGTGGCCGGATTTTATTACAGGAGATTTTGGGAGTACCACAGCAACATTATTGAGTAGCCAACGAGATAATAAGTCATACCAAATCAATACTTTAGACTCAGGTGGAGATGGTTGCTTGAGTGTGTGCGCGGGCGATCTGGATGGCGATGGGTGGGAGGATTTGATACTCCTGGCCGGATTCGATTCCCGGATTCGGATTTATTGGGGTGAGGCTTCATTCCAATGGAAAGATTGGACCGATATCGATTTGCCTTTCCAGGTATCTCTGCCTGACGAACAGAGTCATTCCGCCCGGCTGCATCCAATCGCGGCAGGCCGGTTCGGCGTACGTGGAGGATTGAATATCGCCGCCGCAGGAGAAAAATCTTTAGCGTTCTATTCCCTTGATGCGAATCGCACAATCCACCTCGATCTGCAAGTGGGACTGGATGTTGAACCGGTTGCACTTTTTCCGGTTGATCTGGATGGAGACGGCCGGCAGGAATTGGCCTATACACATATTCGTTCCTGTGGAATTACAGTGGAATCATTCCAGGATGGTATGAGAAAGCAGATTGTCTCCCGGAATCTGGAATTCGATCTGGCGGGCGATGTTCCTTATGGATTGCTTTCCGGGCGGTTCAATCCGGATTCATTTCTCGATCTTGCCGTCTTTACGTTTTCGGGTATGCTCCATACCGGTTTTGGAAATGGACGCTTCGGTGTGGAATGGAGTTGTTTTTCAACACCCGATTTTTTTATGCGCGATTGGGCTGGCGGAGATTACGATGGAGATGGACGGACCGAGTTTTTGCTCGCCGGTTGGGATATCCCGTTAAAAACTCCTGCATTGGGTGTGGTTTGTCTGGCGGAGACGGGGCAGTATGAAGATTGCCGGATCAATCCTATTCCCCGGACATTCCCTTTGAATCAGGTTTTTACTGTGGCGTCAGTCTTTTTAGATAACGATGGTTTGCCCGATCTGGTGATGACGGATCGCACTCAGAACCAGTTGGTTTTCTTTTTGAATCAGACGCCCAGACATACGGATCGTACACCAACACAATTTCCGCAGCCAGTTCGAACCCCGGCCTCTAAACCGGTCAGAAAGAAATCCAGCGAGAACAAATTCTATGGCAGACAACCATAAATCCGGATATGTGGCCTTAATTGGTAGGCCCAATGCGGGAAAATCGACCCTCCTGAATCGTATTGTCGAAACCAAATTAGTGGCCGTGACGCCCCGGCCACAGACGACACGGCACCGTATTTTCGGCATTTACGACCGGGACGACGTTCAGGTGGTCTTTCAGGATACCCCCGGCCTTCTGGAACCCGACGATGCCATGCATGAATTCATGATGCGCGAGGCAAACCGGGCCCTAGCCGAAGCCGATATAGCCATTTGGCTGATCGATGGAATCAAAGGAGTCACACGGCGGGAATGGAAAATCGCATCCAACGTCCTGGCGGATTTATCCATTCCTTTGTTAATCGTATTTAATAAGATGGATGCCGTTCCCCTCGATAAGCGGGAAAATCTGAAAAAAGGAATCGAAGGAATTCCGTTACCTGGCTTACTGGATACTTTATATATTTCCGCATTGGATGGAGGGGGAGTGGATGATTTACTTCGCACTGTGATCGACCGGCTTTCACCCGGCCCTAAATTCTTTCCCCCCGATCAACTCAGCGATCGTACCCAGCGCTTCTTTGTCGAGGAAATCATCCGAGAACAGGCGTTTTTGCTATTGCGCCAGGAATTGCCCTATTCCCTTGCCGTGCAAGTGGAGTCGATGAAGGAAAAGGAGAATGGGCTGACGGCGATTGGGGCTGTCCTGCATGTGGAGAGAGAAACCCAGAAGAGAATTCTGATCGGAAAAAAGGGAGAAATGATTAAAACGGTTGGAATCGAAGCCCGTAAGGAAATCGAACGATTATTGGGACAAAAAGTATTTCTTGAGTTATGGGTAAAGGTTAGCGAGAACTGGAGAAAACGGGGCGACCGGCTTCGTGATTTTGGTTTTATTGAATCAGAGTAGTATCCAATGAAACCCAATCCATGATTTTCTGGAATATCCGTCGAGACTTTAAGAGTTAAGTATCTTGAAATATAGGCGATAAGTAGTAGGAAAAGAGTTGGTTCTTGAATCGAACATAGCCGGTTCTTAACCAAAGATTTATGAAATATAGACTTGACAATCGCATGAAAATCTGTAAGCTGATTGTGATAGGGCATCTCTTGGAAATAGTAAATTTCCCAGGGGAGGGGAGGTATGCCCATGAAGCCTGCGTTTTCTGCCGTTGAATTATTGCTTGTTGCGGGGATATCCGCCATCCTCGTAGCGATCGCTGTGCCGGGCTATATGGAGGCCAAGGCGCGTGCGGAAACAACTGACGTAAAAAATATGCAACGTCAGGTGAGCTGGGCTATTATCTCTTATAAACTCGATTGCAATCAATTCCCCGAACCCTGCTCTCTAGGTTCTCCCAATCCCCTTTACCGCTTAGTACAAAAGCAAAGCATCAATTTTGAGCCGAAAGATCGTTTCAAAGATGAAAACCTGAAGGGATTAGGTGGTTATTATTCCGATCCTTATTTATGGTATGGGTGGATGACTCCCGAACGGGAAGAATATAAACCAACCATTATGCAAATTAATATTACCGCCTCGCTTTCGTCGGGCAATAACCTCGGTTTCGTTCCGGATGGCCGGTATTGGTTTCTTAAGAGCATCGGCACCGATCAGACCGATTGGCATGACGAAGGCGGCGAGCGTAATTCCAAAAAGCCGAATGTATTGGGAATGGTGGAATATAATCCCACCAATGGTGTTTTCAGCCTCGGCGAAATTATCGAAATCAGAAATTTGAAATAATCGTAATTGTGGATAGGCAACCTCGCGCCGCTTTGGATCCAACCGAAGCGGCGTTTTATATGTGTATGCGTTCCTTGAAAGAAAAACCACGAGTAAAGTTTAGAACGGAATTACGATAATGTCTTAAGAATATCTTCAGGTACGATTCTGAATCATCGATTTGAATGGAGAAACGGTTTTTCATGACAGATACAAACAATGGTTCCTTTCAAGTAGTACAAATCCCGGTGGGGATGCTTCGCTCCAATTGTTATCTTCTTTATGGTTCCGAAAGCCGCCAGACTGCCATTATCGATCCGGGCGATGAGGGAGAAATCATACTTCGTACCATTCGGGAATTGAATCTAATACCGTCGATCGTTCTACTGACTCACGGGCATGGCGATCACATCGGTGCGGTGGGATTAATCAAGGAACAATATCAAATTCCCGTGGCCATTCACTGGGAGGAGGCTCAGATGCTCACCGACGCCCGCGCCAATCTATCCGGCTTGTTTGGCGAACCGATTCTGTCGCCGCCCGCCGACCGGTTGCTTAAAGATGGCGACCGGGTGGAATTGGATGGCCGGTGGATCGATGTTCTGCATACGCCGGGTCATAGCCCGGGTGGAATTTCCCTGCTGATCGGCGATTGTCTCTTTACCGGCGATGCGCTCTTCAAGGAAACCGTTGGACGAACCGACTTACCCGGTGGTTCCCATGTCCGGTTGATTCGGGGAATCCGGGAGAAAATCCTGACATTGAAGGATGAGGTGATTATCTATCCCGGACACGGTCCCGCCACCACGGTTGGCGAGGAACGGCGTAATAATCCCTACTTGCAGGAGATCGCATGAAGGAAACCAAACCGGCGACACAACCGCGTCCTTTCTTGCGGGA
>CAZFOX010000501.1:0-4575 GCA_964520565.1 uncultured bacterium
GATTTGACCTTCCAGGTGATATACGAAACCGGACGCGCCAACACGCTCAAGTCGTGAGGAAGCAAGGGAGAGAGAAAAGTCAATTCGATGGAGATGCCTTTCGCCTCGAATTGATAGACGGTTCGCGTAGGATAAACCTGCAGACCGGTCTGATTCATCGCTGGAACGCTGTCCGGGGCTGGTCCGATGATCCGGAAAGGCGATTCGTCGATCCGGACAAGCCCGCACATCCCGTGATTTTTTCCCGTCCAGTGCTTCGGCCAGCCATCCGTCAGCCGATCGTTCATCGACCAGATGCTCAGGTAAGGATCGTGGGTGATCAAGGGAACGGCAGGCGGTCGAAACGGTTTGCCGAGGTCTGCTTCACTGAAGGTTGACAGTGTTGAACCGGTAAGCAGAAAAACAATCCATAAAATGGATGCGATTCGGAACAGGAATACGTTCATGGTTTCTCCTCATTTTTTAGAATACTCTTCGAGCCTTGAAAGAATTTGCAGATACCGGAATTTCATATAACGTTAGCTTGGAATTGTGTTGATAAATAGTATGCTTGTCAACAGAATAGATCTTCAATAAATGCGATATGAGAATTCCGATCTTTGAAGGAATTTTTTTTCGCGTATTATTCAATCGATTTTCAATCATCATAGGGGTCGTATCAAAAATGAAAAAATATTGTAATGGATACTATGAATCTTGATCTCATTGAGGATACATAGTTTTATATAAGTCTATAATATTGATGGATTTATTGAAAGATGAGAAAAAGTGGTATAAAAATTGCTTTGATATTTTGTAATGGGGTTTTTGTCTCTTTGTTTATATGAATGAGCATCTTTCATTGCACACCCGATGCTGGAAATTGGTTGGATCATGCCGAATGGAATGGGTTCGTTTACAAACTTGGTTTGTGTATTCTGACTTGCTGAGTGGCTAATGGTTGGAGAGGAACGATACCTCGGGATTGTTCCTCATTTGTAAGGATATGAACTACTTTTTTCATCTGGGATTTCTGCTTCTTTGCTTGGGAGCGCCGCTGGTTTCTTATGGCGATGCGGTGTGGATATCCCGTCTTTTCCTTCCCTCCGATGGCCTTGCCTATCAGGTGGTCCGCGATATAGCCCAAACGCCCGATGGTGAAATCTGGTTTGCCACCTGGGGCGGTGGTCTCTCCCGCTTTAATGGATCGCGATGGGAAACCTGGAATGAAAAAAATCATTTGTCAGATTATATGACCCGTTGCCTGGCCGTCGATCCCCAGGGAGGAATGTGGGTGGGAACCGCGGCCGGTATACGATATTACGATGGGAAAAAGTGGACCCTCTATTTGAAAGAAAATACCCCAACACTGCAAGAAGATTCGGTTTACACGATTCTCTTACGCCGGAATGGCGAAATCTGGATTGGATTGGCGGATGGATACTTGTATTCATTCGATCCCCGCAAAGAAACCTCGTCCCAGTGGACTCTGATCCAAAGTCCGGATTATTTCAAAAATACTTCCATCCGTGCACTGTTGGAAACCGACGATGGTTCGGTATGGGTGGGGGGAAATCATTTCTTCCACTGGAACGAAAAAACCTGGACAGAGTATCCATACCCGCAGAGGATTTTTTCCTTGGGGCAAACAAAAGACGGACGCCTCTTTGCGGCGGGTTCAGAGAACCTGCTCCAATGGGATGGAACCACTTGGCAGATTGTGCAGGAAGGGGGGAAAGAACCCCGCAGCCTCGCGGTTACTGACGACGATATGATTATTGTCGGGACTGTAAGAGGTGTACGTATCTGTGATGAAGGAATATGGAGCGATTTGGAACTGACGGATGATTCACCAAGCCCTTATGTGGAGGGCATTCGTGTTTTGGAGGATGGTTCAATTTGGATCGGAACCCGGAACGGAGTCTATCTGGTTCGCCGGTCGGACTGGTCGATTTATCCTTTACCGCAATCCCACACGAAATTGGTGGGAAAATGTTTCTTTACGTCTCCCGAGGTTCCTCCACGCATTGTGACGCATGAGGGAGAAATCTATCACTTTTTGAACGACCGGTGGATTCTCACCGGAAATCGGAATATCGATGAAAAAGCGGCTGCGGAAGTTCTTTTTCAGGACGATGACCGGATTCTTTTTCAAGGAAATAACGAACTAATTCAATATGATGTCAATCTCCTCACCGTTGTACGAACTCTTCCTCTCCCAGCAGGATTAAAGCGTCTAAAAGCATTCCAGACTTCCGACGGCGTTTTCTGGGTTCATGGTTACGAAGGAGAAGGTTTGCTGTTTTGGAATGGAACCTCCTGGGAATCATACCATCGGAAGAAAGGAAAAGTGAATGAACGGACGCAGGTGATCCGGGAAACGAGGGATGGAACGAAATGGATCGTTTTCCCGGACTCGATTGAAACAATCGGGAAGGAATTTTCATTTCTCAATTTTTATACATCGCTGGAATTTCGCGGTCATCAGATCGTCGACGTTTGTATGGCACGCAACGGATGGATCTGGATTGCCACCAGCGGCGCAGGTATTTATGTATACAATGGGACCGATCTCAAGCGGTTCACAACCCAGGACGGGCTTTCGAACGACTGGATTTTATGCTTGTATGAATCGGCCGATGGAACGTTGTGGGCGGGGATGGAAGATTCGACCGTCGCGTCGTTTCGGGATGACCGGTGGATCATTTATTCCAAGGAAGAAATTCGGGGTGTCGGCCATATCACACGGATTTCGGAAGACCCGGATGGCGCCATGTGGTTCTTCCTGGAACCCACAAGTGTGGTGAGATATCAACCTTCTCCCAATCCTCCCGATACGGCGATCGATGTGTTTCCCAAAGAAATCGTTCCCCAGGGACGGGGGGTATTCTCCTTTCATGGCTGGGATGTCTGGCATATGACGCGTCCCGAAGATCTGGTCTTCTCCTGGCGCGTTCTTGACGATCGAACGGGACGTATCATGATGCCCTGGACTCCGTTTCAGCCGGTCTCCATCATCAGTTCTCCTCCTCTGTATCCCGGTTCGTATACGTTCGAGGTTCGTTCGGCGGATAAAGAGAGAAATATCGATTCGTCTCCCGCACGCGTCCCGTTTCGTGTGGAACCGTATTTCTTCATGAAACCCGTTTTCTGGATTCCTGTTGTTCTCTTTACGATATTGGCCTTGATCTTGTCCGCGATCGTTCTCAAAAAGCACCAGAAATTACGCGAAAGCGAACGCTGGCTCTCCCAGGCGCAGAAAATCGCCCATATCGGGCATTGGATTGTAGATTTCGGGTGCAATCGCCTGATCGGTTCCGAGGAAACCTACCGGATCCTGGGAATTGATCCGAAGGCTTTTAGCGGCATTTACCGAGCATACCTGCGCATCGTTCATCCGGACGATATGCCATCGGTTCGTTCTCTGATTCGCAGGGCAATCCAAAAGAGCCAGCAATTCACGTACGATCATCGAATCGTGCGGCCGGAGGGAGATATCCGAACCGTTCGGATTCAGGCCGAAATCCTTTTGAACGATTTCGGCAATCCCCTCCTGATGATGGGAACCATTCAGGACATTACGGAAAAAAAGCGGTTAGAAGAGGAGGTACAGCAGGTACAAAAGCTGGAAGCGATCGGCGTTCTGGCGGGTGGAATCGCTCATGACTTCAACAACCTGCTTACGGTGGTTTTTGGGAATATCGCTCTCGCCAAACGAGCCGTCGGTGTTCAACATCCCGTCTATCAGAGACTGTTGGATTCCGAAACCGCCATGGAAAAAGCGCAATCTCTAACCCGGCAGCTCATCACGTTTTCCGAGTCCAATAAACCCATCCGTAAAACCTGTTCGATTGCCGAGGTGGTTCGAAATGCGGTTCTATCCGTCGTACAGAGTACTTCCATCCAGTGTTCGTTTCACATTCCCGGCGACCTGCAGCCGGTATCGATCGATAAACGGCAGATCACTCAGGTCATTCGCAATCTGACCATCAACGCCGTGCAGGCCATGCCGAACGGTGGATCGATCGGAATAAAACTGGAAACCATTGCGGTAAACGGAAAATCGAACGTCTCTCTTTGGCCGGGAGATTACCTCCGTATTTCGATAGAAGATAATGGATGCGGAATCCGGCCCGAACATCTCCCCAAAATCTTCGATCCCTATTTCACGACACAGGATAATGTCACTCAAAAAGGCCTGGGATTGGGTTTGGCGATCTGTTACGCCATCGTCAAACAGCACCAAGGGCATATCGACGTGGAATCCAAATGGGGGCAGGGAACCAAGGTTCACATCTATCTTCCCGCTTCGAAAGAAACGAGGACGGATAACTAGCCAAAGATATTTGGTACCAGTTTAGCCGATTGAAGAGAAACCATTGTTTTTAGCCCTGAAAGGGCGTAATAAGATAGCCCAGGCCAACGGCCTGGGAAGAGGGGAAAAAAGATCGTAAGCCCTGTAGGGGCGAAATAATCTCTCCGATATTCTTCATACGGCTAAAGGATTACGATATTTGAAATTCAGGTATTTGCAAATTCTTTCAAGGCTCCAAACGTATTCTGAGAGATAAACTCGCAGAATCGCCTTGATAGAAT
>CAZFOX010000502.1:0-823 GCA_964520565.1 uncultured bacterium
GATAAGCCGCAAGTCTGGCGAGAGATTGCCCGCGTTCTCAAACCAGGAGGCCGGGCGTCGATTTCGGATATTGCTTTATTGAAACCATTGCCCGAAGACATCCAGAAATCCATCGAAGCTCTGGTGGGTTGTATTGCGGGCGCCGTGTTGGTGGAGGAAACGAAAGAGATGGTGCATTCCGCCGGGTTGACGGACGCCGATTTCGAAGAGAAATCTGATTACATTGACGGCATGGCCGATTGGTCGGATCCGGTTTATCGAGAGTTATCCAATCATTTCCCTCCCGGCACAAAACCTGGCGACTATGTGACCAGTTTAAACATAACGGCCCGTAAAGGATCGTGAACGCTTATTCCTCAATCATGGAGAGTTTGGGTTCTGGATTTGTGTTTCTACATATTTCATAAAAAAGTAAGGCGGTGAACCTATGAATTGCCCAATTTTGGAGAAACAAAGCGATCGAAATCCGGGAAAAGGTTTAAGCATATTCGAGCGTTACCTGACGCTCTGGGTGGCGCTCTGTATCCTCGGCGGAATCGTGCTGGGGAAACTCGCGCCGGGATTGGCGCAACAACTCGATGGAATGGCTATCTTCATCAACGGCGCTCCGGTGGTTTCCATTCCCATCGCGATTTGCCTTTTCTGTATGATGTATCCCATCATGGTGAAAATCGATTTTGGCTCTGTTATTAAAGCCGGGAAGAGCGGCAAGCCGGTGCTGCTTACTCTTTTTATCAATTGGTGCATCAAGCCATTCACGATGTACGCGCTGGCGATGCTGTTTCTGGGTTTCGCGTTCCGAGGCTTCATTGGCTCTGAGGCG
>CAZFOX010000502.1:833-4569 GCA_964520565.1 uncultured bacterium
TCATGGTGCCCTTCACGGCCAAGGCCTCCTGGTACCTGGTGAAAATGCCTTTCGGGCTCGATTTGCCCGTCGGCGCCACACACGGTGCGGGAACCGTCGTCCTGCACGATGGAGTCAAGTTATTGGAAATTCCTCTTTGGCGCAGTTTTCTGGCCGGGTGCATTCTGTTGGGCATCGCACCCTGTACGGCCATGGTACTGGTATGGGGTTACCTGGCGCGCGGCAATGATGGACTGACGCTCGTGATGGTGGCTATCAACTCGTTGACCATGCTCGTGCTTTATGGTGTGTTGGGGGGATTCCTGTTGGGTGTCGGACGCCTGCCCGTACCCTGGCAGGCGCTATTATTATCCATCGCTATCTATGTGGCGCTGCCGCTCGCGGCGGGCTATCTCTCAAGAAAGTGGATCGTTTCGGCAAAAGGAGAAACCTGGTTCAAGGAGAAATTTCTGCACGTCCTGACTCCCATCACGATTGTCGCCCTATTGATCACACTCGTGTTGCTTTTCAGTTTCAAGGGAGAGATGATTCTATCCAACCCGCTGACCATCGTCTGGATAGCGATTCCATTATTCATCCCAACCGTTTTCATATTTGTTTTGGGGTATGGGCTGGCCAAGCGGCTCGGACTGAGTTACGAGGATGCAGCCCCTGCCGCCATGATCGGCGCATCCAATCATTTTGAAGTGGCCATCGCCACCGCAGTCATGCTGTTCGGACTCTCGTCCGGTGCGGCTCTGGCTACCGTGGTCGGCGTTTTAATTGAAGTCCCCGTTATGCTCATGCTGGTGAGAATCTGTTTGAAAACCCGGCATCGTTTCGTACGTAATTGCCCGGATGGAGTGTAATCGCCGGGATAGGGAATAGTGGGGAATAGTGAGATGGGCTGGCGTTCTCTGCTCGCCTGGAATCCCCTATACCGTTTATGAATCCCGCCTCCAAACTGGTTTTTTCCCGAAAACCCGGTAAAGTGAATCATCCTGGATTCAGGGGCGGTCATGGAACAGCGCGGAGATTACAACCATCCATTTATCGCTGAAACTTACGATTTCGTGGTTCCCTACCGCGAACGGAAGGATGTAGGTTTCTTTGTCGATATGGCGCTGGAATCCGGTGGGCTGGTTCTGGAGCTGGGGTGTGGAACGGGTCGTATTCTGATCCCTACCGCCCGCGCCGGGATTTCGATCTGGGGACTGGACGCATCGGGCGAGATGCTGCGTGTCTGCCGTGAGCGGCTGGCGCTTGAGGCGGAGGACGTTCGAGAACGAGTACGGCTCGAACGGGGCGACATGCGCGATTATGCAATCGAAGAACGTTTCCGGCTGATCACTGTTCCCTTTCGTGCGTTTCATCATCTGATCGAGGTGGACGATCAACGCCGTTGTCTGGATTGCTCCCATCGCCATCTGGAAAGCAGAGGGCTTCTCCTGCTCGATCTCTTTAATCCCTACCTGCCATACCTCTACGACAAGCGTTTTCTGGAAGTCGTGGAAGAAGAACCATCCTTCACACTTCCCAACGGCCAACGGATGATGCGCCGCAGCCGTCTCTTGGGACGCGACCTGCACCGGCAGGTGCTCGATATGGAGTTTCTCTACGAATGGAAAGAGGATGGGGGGCAGACCCATCGGCATTCTCACCAGTTTCAGATGCGCTACTTTTTCCGCTACGAGATCGAGCATCTTCTCGGACGTGCGGGATTCGCGCTGGAGACGATCTATGCGGATTACAAGAAATCGCCTTTCGGGTCACAATATCCCGGTGAGTTGATCGTCGTGGCGCGGAAGTCCTGAACACACCTCCCCGCGGCGGCCTGAATCCAACGCGAAGCGTTATCCATGATCGGTATTATTGACGGCAAATTACAATTTGGCGGGCGGATTATTTTTGCCGGGCTTTCCTGGCGGATCGATATCGGCCGCCGTATCGGCCTGGTGGGTCCTAATGGCGCGGGGAAAACCACCCTGCTGCGCGTTCTGAATGGCGAAACCACCCTGGACGAAGGTTCCCGGGAATCATCGAATAACCTGCGTCTCGGATACCTCCCCCAGGAAAGCGCCGAGATCCCCCGCATGCTCGTCCGCGAACTGCTCTGGCAGGCGTTCGAGCCGCTTAACGCGATGGAACGCGAAATGAATGCGCTCCTGGACGACGTGCATCATACTCCCAGCGATTCGCCCGAACACCAAAAGGCCCTGCATCGATACAGCGAATTACAGGAACGCTTTCAGGAAGAGGGCGGCTATCAACGCGAATCGGATGCCTTGAAAGTACTTCTGGGACTTGGTTTTCAACACGGAGATTGGGAACGTCCTATCTCGGAATTCAGCGGCGGGTGGCGGATGCGGATTCTGCTGGCCAAATTGCTACTCGAAAAACCGGACATTCTTTTATTGGACGAGCCGACCAACCACCTCGATCCCCCCTCGCTGGCCTGGTTCGAGCAATACATCCTCTCCGCGCGAGCGGGGATGGTGATCGTCAGTCACGACCGTTACTTTCTTGACCGGGTTGTCGGCGAGGTTGCGGAAATCGAGCAGGGATACTTTCGCGTGTATAAAGGAAACTATTCCGAATACCGGCGGCAGAAAGAACTGATCCGCGAACAACTGCTCGCCCAGCAGCGCAACCAGGATCGGGAGATCGCGCATCTGGAATCGTTCATCGAACGGTTCCGCGCTAAAAATACCAAAGCGTCCCAGGCGCAGTCGCGTGTCAAGCGGTTGGAAAAGATCGAGCGAATCGAGATCGCGGGCGATGGCCCGGCGGTTTCTATCCCCATGCCGGAAACGCCGCGCAGCGGCAAAGAAGTCCTCATTCTGGAAAATGTGGGGCATTGCTACGGAACCATTCGCGCCCTGCATCCCTTTACCGCCACTGTCTACCGGGGCGACCGCATCGCCGTATGGGGGCCGAACGGGGCGGGGAAGAGTACCTTGCTTTCGTTGATGGCGCAGGCGATGGAACCCACGGAAGGCGTCGTCCGATGGGGGTACAACACCCACGTGGCCTATTTTTCCCAGCATCAGGCCGAACTGCAGGAATCGAACCGCTCGGCCATCGATGAACTATCGGCGGTGGCCCCGGCGGAGATGCAATCGCGCCTGCGCGACGTGCTCGCTCCCTTTTTGTTTCGCGGCGACGACGTCTTCAAGCCGGTCTCCGTGCTTAGCGGCGGCGAAAAGAGCCGACTGGCTCTGGCCAAACTGCTGGCGCGGCCGGTCAACGTGCTCATCATGGACGAGCCGCTCAATCATCTCGATATCAATACGGTGGAAACCCTGGAAGAAACATTGCGGAACTTTAGCGGCACGTTGATATTCGTTTCGCACGACCGCTATTTCGCCGATCGGCTGGCGACACACGTCTGGGAGGTCGAGGCGGGTCGCATCGAGTGTTTCCCCGGAACCTTCCAGCAATTCGATTATGCACGCCAGCAGCGCCTGGAAACAGAGAACGTCGCGGCGTTGACTCAGTCCCCGGAACAGACGGATCGCGACGCGCGCAAGGAACAGAAACGCCGCGAGGCGGAAGAACGCAACCGGCGCAACGCGCAGAAACGCGAACGGGAAAAGACCCTGAAAAACGTGGAATCGCAGATTCACGAAATCGAAGCCGAAATCGATCGTCTCGAAAAGCGTATGGCTTCCGGCGAACTGGCGCGCAATCCTTCTGAAATGGCCAAAGAAAGCAAACGCTATAAATCCCTCCTGAAAACCAAGGACAGTCTCTACAT
>CAZFOX010000503.1:0-4561 GCA_964520565.1 uncultured bacterium
ACCCGGCTACCCGACTCGGGAACGATATTCGCGAGCCCCCGCTTTTCGAAACGAAAGAACTCATCTTCCAATACGTTAAAAACCAAACGGTAATTGGATATAAAAGCGGAGATACCTAATTGCACGGGAATCTGCAATCGTTTGAGATGAAAAGGATCCAAATGCTGGCTATAGGCAAAATAATAAGAAACACCATCCATTTCCCAAACTCCTTCCATTCAATAGAATCGATTTGAATGGCACACCCCACCACATGCAGGAGCGCGTGATATCGACACTCGGATGGAGATTATATAAACCTGTTTTATTCCTTCTCTTCGCCATTAAAACGAATAACGCCATCCTCCATTTGATTTTTAAGAGAAGGTGTTCTCCGCTTTCCATTATTCTTGCTATTTAAACTACCACTGGTGGATCGAGTAGTTTTTTCTTTTCCAATCGCTTCTTGAATCGCTTCCTGTTCGCTATCCGCCTCATTGCTCCAATCCAGGAACTTATCGTCGATTTTCGTTTCAGTAAATTTGTCGACACCCTTGCTTTGAAGATCGCGAAGACGCTGGAAATTATCGATTTGCGCAAAATCGAAAGGATCGTTGATATTTACGATACGTGGAGTTATGAAGACAAAAAGTTTTTGTTTTTGATCCGACGTGGACTTTTTCTTGAAGAGATTTCCCAAAATAGGAATGCTGCTGACTACCGGCACACCGCTATTGGTACGATTGGAAGAACGATTAATAATCCCCCCCAGAACAACCGTGCGACCGCTTTTAACCGTTACCGCCGTGTTGATGAACGATCCATCGACGGCCAGACCTTCTCCAATATTGGAGAGATTCACACGCCGCGCCCGCGTATCCTCCACCATGATGTACATTTCAATGTAGCCTGCCTGGCTGGCGTAGACTTCCAGATCAATAGTCGTACCGACCTGGCGGACTTGTTGATAGTACCCTTCACTCCCCGTACCACCATAATATCCTCCGTAGAGTTGCCGGGCTGCGTACGGTTCCTCGGAACCCAGGGTGAACGATCCCATCTCTCCATCCTGAATCAACAAGCGGGGACTGGCGATCACTTCGGCCATCTGTTTTTCTACCATCGCATCGATCTGAAAACGGTAGTTTCCCTGCTGGACATCCATCAAGGTCAAACCAGAACCGCCGGTCACAAGAAATGGATTGAAGGAAAAAAATCCACTCCCGGTCGCGGACCCAACGGTATCGGGATAATTTGCTTGGCCACCGTATCCGATATCTTTCCCGAAGCTGGCTTCGGTTCCCAATGTGAATTGCTTATTATTGTTGATTTGAACAATATCCGCTTCAATCCAAACCTGTTGAGTTGGGATATCCAACTGTTTAATCAACCGCATTATCTGTTCGACAACCGACGGAATATCCTGAATAAAGAGTTGGGAAGTGCGCGGATCATAATCTACATACCCGTTTTCGGTCAACAATCCCTCTATCAAAGGCATGACGTCTTCCGGCAAGGCAAAAGCAAGCGGTACCACGGAAAATTCCAATTCCATATCCAGTTCCCGGATAATCGCTTCCGCCTGATCGAGGCGTTGGGGCGTATCGGTAATGACCAGCCGGTTGTTCCGATAATCGATGAGCAATTTGCCTTCTTCCGCACTGAGAACTCCCTGCAATTGTTCGGCGATCTCTTCGGCATTGGCGAATTTGAGATCGAAAAGGCGGGTTTCCATCTTCACATCCAACTGGCGAATCAGTTGTTCCATGGCTTGAATGGTTTCCGGGGTATCCTCAACAATGATCTGCTGCGAACGATTATCGATCCAAATTGTCCCTTGCGGACTCTTTAACTGTCCCAACGATTCCTGTAATTCCACGACATCCAGATAGGCCGGCGCAAAGGTCCGCGTCATGAGTTCCACATCCGGCGCAGTGAATTTCAGGATGTTTTCCGTCGTATCGATTCGAATGACACCGCCATCCAGGGAGGCATACGCTAATCCGTTAGCGGGCAATACTGTTTCTAGCACGCTACGAACAGATGGATTCTCGAGGGAAAACGTAACTTTTTTATTGATACCCTCTCCCAACACCATTTGCATACCGCTCTCTTGCTGCAACAGATTCAAGACAGTCTGCAAATCCTGATTGCGAGCGATGACCGGGCCATCGATCTTCTTATCCAATCCACTTCCACCCGCCTGAGCGGGAGGAGATCCCGCAGGAGCAGCGTCTGCAGGCGAGGTTCCCTGTTGTGTGGCTGGAGGATTGGCTTCTACCGGTTGAGGCGGATTGGGTTGTTGGGTAAAACCAGTACTAACCATCAACGCCAATATCACAATCGACAAGAGTCCCGTTTGAAATGCTGAATTCCGCAATGTCGTACTCCTTCTTTCATGAATCAGGGATTATTCATCGCCCGGTTTTTATTTTCCTGGAGCCGCCACCTGATTGATTTCCCCGACGATTCCCGAACTCACATCTTTAACCTTGACGCGGGGAAAGTCCATGTCGGGTATGATTTCCATAATGATAAATTCTCCGCCAAATCGATTGGCGATTTTTTCTCCCAGTTTGGCCGTAACCGATGATTTATCGGGAGCGATCAGAAACGCATATTGCTTGGTCAGAAAATCGATCACCCAACCCCGCGCTGGAATAATCGGGGTTGGAGTGTTGGGTGGTATTGGCGTCGGTGTCGGCATGGGAACCGGTGTCGCCAATTCACGGAACGAACGAGTCTGACTAAAAGTTAGCAAAATATCCCGCTGATTGGCTTCTTCTTCCTGTTTGATCCGGTCCTGAACCACTTCAGGGTTAATAACCCGTTTCTGAAACGGAACGGTTAAGTCTTCCCTTCCATACATGAAATGACGAACCTGTTTGGCCAGAACCACCGCCGATCCAACCAGCATCACAGAAAAAACTGTATAAATAAGAATCATCCGGTTTTTTGTCACGTTCGAGTCCTTTTCTTGGGTTTTTCTCCATCGCGATACTGAATCAGCCTTGTGATTTCCAGATCGACTTCGAGGAGACCACTGGGCGAAATAGTGACCTCCGCACCCCGGCTGCGACCGATGGTCGGTTTACCGATTTCACTAATCAGATTGGTAATACGGCATATCTCCACATCCATGACTTTGGATTGTTTTTCGATTCGAAATAATAGTTGTCCCAATTGTTGGGGAGTACATTGAATCTGATTGATGGAGATGGCCGCCACTTTGAATTCTTCTTCCATGCGCTGTTCTTTCGGGCTGATTCCCCCGTATTTATTCGTTAATCCCACTTCATTAAGTATATCGGTTAAAATTTTTCGGATAGCGGCATCCTGTTCTGGATTACTCCCTTCCAGGGCGATTTCCCGTTTCATATCTTCATGACGAGAATTAATCTCAACCGCCTTTTCCTGGATGCTGAGTACATTTTCAATTTCGGTGATCTTGTCCTGGAGCAGCGAATCCATTCCAAATAATGTGTCGCCCATTTGACGATATAGTATCGTACTGCCAAGAACTAAAACTGCCAGTACGACAAAAAATAACAAAAATTGCTCTCGTTTACTTCGTAACATGATTGCGATTATCCTTCATTCGGCCGATCAGCGTTTCTCATCATCTCTCCATAAGAAACAAGTGATTCGAAAGTCAATTACATTCTTAGTGACTTGTCCCAGGGGAAGCGCTTTTACCTGTGTATCGGGCTTCACGTTGGAGAATAACGGTTTTTCCATTCCCTGGATTTTCAATCCGATCAAGTCGCTTAGAAATTTCTGAAACTCCTGATCGGATTCCACCTGCCCCTGAATCTGCAGGGATTTGGATTTGGTAAAAACCAAATTATTGACATAGGATTTGGCGGGCAGTATTTTTAAAACCGCCTGCACGACATTGAGACAGGATTGATTTTTATTTAAATAATTCTCAACGGTGGCGATTTCTTTCTGCTTTTTATTCAATCCCGAAGCCTGCAATAGCCGTTCCTGATAAAAAGCATCCAACTGGGAAAGTTGCAGATAGCGCTCGTACCAATACAAATACCCGGCCCCACCCAAAAGGGTGAGTACCATGAAAACGAGAATCGCTATATTTTTTCGAAAAGCAGAACGTTCTTCCTGAAGCCGCTCCTGAAGAAATTCTTCGGGGAGCAGGTTCAGTGTGTCCTTTTGGGGGCGCAGGCCTCGTAATGCCAATCCGGCCGAGGTGCTGACCTCGCAACCATGAATTCCGTCTCCGGAAGGTAATTCACCATTCAAGGCTGGTTCAATCGTGGTATTCGTTTTAATCCGAAGATTCAATCCACGTGGAGGACCGGCGGGGAAAAAACCGGCTCCTCCACAGAGGATCATTCGGTCGATTTTGGCAGATTGCGACTCGCAAGCGAAAGCACTAACCGAACGCAGGAGTTCCATCGATAAGCGATCCACCCACGCAGAGAAATGTTCCCTCTCGTTGGGATGCAGCGCTCCTGCAGATGTGACGCGTCCTTGCAGGTCTCGCCAGGTTTTTGCACCGGGGAAACCGGCCAACAACCGATCTTCCGATACAGGAAGGCTACGGCTGAATAATAATTGGTTG
>CAZFOX010000504.1:0-4558 GCA_964520565.1 uncultured bacterium
CGTTATGGCCTCTTTTCTGTGATTTTTTCTTTATGTTTACGAAGTTGGGCTTCGATTTTACTAACGGCCTTATCGATACAATCTCGTACATGCTCCCCTTCCTCCCGGGAATTCATGGTTTTATGAAGCGCATGTACGTTGATTTCCACAATCTGCCCGACGGATCCTCGCTCGAGGATAACATGGACTTCCCCATCTCCGTGGACGTATTTTTCCAATCTTTCAATTCGCTTTTCAATGTAATCCTGTAAAAAATCCGTCAGGTCATGCCCGCGGCTGGTAATCTCCAATTTCATTGTATTGTTCCTCCTTTTTAATATTGAACTACCGGCCTTGTAAGGCAATATCACCCATTCCAGGCCGAAAAGACACCGAACGCCGATTGGAGAAAAATCGGAAAACGGTTACGAAAAAAATTTTATCACCGGCCATGACATGTGATTTCCAATTCGGATCACCAGGACTAGATTCAATAATAAAATACGACTTTCTTACGCTCGCACGAACAGAAACACCGGCGATCCGATGGTTTTCTCCAGTGAACAAGTTCAATAACGCAATACTATGGCTTTAATCCATCACCCAGTAATATTTACACTTTAATACCCGTATATTAATATAGTATTCCTTCTTCTATCCCAATAATGAAGGCGAGTAGTATGTTCCCGCCGAAAAATACAAAACATGGATTTTGCACCAATTCCAATAAAATACTCTATTTACGCCAGGTTAAATTCCAATGCAAAGAAATTCCATAGGTTCCATGTTCCCTCTCAATTCTATCGATAAGCCAATCTTTAGCCAAAGCTATTCGAAATTCAGGTTTCTGCAAATTCTCTCAAAGCCCCAAAAGTATTCTTAAGCGATTCGCTGAAGGACGTGCTTTTATTTCCCGCCTTGTCTTCGAATAAGCCAATTTTTTCTTTTTTTTCGAAATGCGGATATGAACATAATTAAAAATATCGCTCTCAGAGATAAACTCGCAGAATCGTCTTGAAAGTATCTTTGGAGAGAGCGCTCATCAGTTGAAAGAATTATTTTGGCTCCTGGTCTAAAATTCCTGAAAAATGAACCACTGAATCGATGCGGAGGAAATTAGAAAAAATTGGCAATTTCACTTCAGCCGTATTCAAAGTGAGATTCATGTGCTATAAAATCGGTGCGTATATACCGTATTCATGACGTTGAATGTGTTAAATGATCCTGGGGAAGGATACAACCCAAAATTAATAAATACAGCAGTTTATAACATATTCTTTTCCAAACCCCTAGAAGAAACCTGAGGAGATGATACAGAAGCCTATAAGAATGCCGATAATACAAGCGATTGAGTTTGGGATCGCAAAATTTATCCCGTCAAGTTTTAAAAGTCATATTGACAGCCAATAGATTTTGTTTTAACTTAGCACGTCTTGAATTAGATTCTGGAAAATAATGCTCTGTGTTGGAAGTAAGTAGATAGAGGGTATGAGGGAATTCCCAGATAGGTGTACGAGAGTTATGAAACGTCACCCCGGGAATATCCTTGCCCGGCCCTCACTTGATGAAATTTTTCGTTTTTACGCGGGGAAGCATTATACCCGGGTAAAAAGATTCATTCCTGCATCCTTACGCAGGAAGATGAAAAAGTGGGATGTCTCGCCCCAGGGGGGGCTCTATCGAATGTTAACGGCTCTGTTGTACGGCCTTCGTTTGATTGACGCGCTACTCCGGAGGATATACTCCAATCCCTTGCGAGTTCCAGTTACGCCCGTTTATGCGTTAACCGGATCTGCTTTGGCGATCATTTTAATTGTATCTTGGGCGCATTGGCCCGAACCAATTTCGTTGATGGATGTGGAAGGATTATTGTTAACTCGAGAAGATTCCCACTCTCTCCTGGTATGGTCGGAAGAGAGCATAGCAGAACCTGGTTTTTCGGATATTGAAATTCCTCCCGAACTTTATCCTGTAGGCGATATCTCTCCAAACAATTTTCAAATCATGACGGCGTTGAGTTCTTCGAAAAAAGTATTGAAATCCGAATCTGGAATCTCCGATCAAATCGCCTCTCTTTCTCTTCTGAATTTCGATTCCCGAATCAACAAACCAACGAAGCCAAAATATCCGCCAGTCAATGGAGTTCATCATATCGTGTTACGGGGTGAAACATTGTGGGATATCGCCCAGGCGTATAACGTCGATTGCGAATTGGTGGAAGGGTATAATCCTCATATCAATCCCCGCAAGATGCAATTAGGGCAAAAAGTCTTTATCCCCGGAGCCGATTCCCCCGTTGTGATCCCACGTAAATCGAAAATGATTCTACCCATTCGGGATGCCTGGGTGGTTTCCGGGTTTGGAATGCGAAAACATCCCTTGGGAGGTGTGTTGCGTTTCCACCGCGGAATCGATATGCCCGCCGATGTCGGTACGCCGGTTCGAGCCGTTATGGATGGAGTTGTGGAAGAAGTGGGCTGGCGTGGAACGCTGGGACGGTACATAAAAATAAAGCATGCCGGTGGATTCGAGACTGTATACGCACATAACTCGCAGATCGAGGTTAAAGCTGGGGAGAAGATTCGGGAAGGACGGATAATCAGTTATAGTGGAAGTTCGGGACGATCCACAGGTCCGCATCTTCACTTCGAAGTGATCAAGAATGGAAAACACGTCGATCCCGAACAATTTCTTCCCCGCTTAAGCCATACCCGCCCATCCAGAAACTACGCCCTCAATTAGATTCCCTTCAATGGATATTTCTTTCCGCTCTCGTATCCAGCCGATCCGTTTGGATGATAAAGTATTTTCTCCTGGAATTCGATTCCGGCTATTGACTTCCATGATTAATTTTAGCCATAATAAGCCTGTATTGATTCTTCGTAGAGAAAGGAGGCCGTGAAGACAAACAACCTATTTTTCTATTTGAAAGCAGTAAAAAAGACCGGGATTCGACACCCCGGTTTTTTTGTTCTCTCGCTAGATTTCTCTTATCCGTCTACACTGACTCTATGACCAATCCCGTTCTCGATTACTATAACCAAAATCCCGAGTTGGAATGGAACCGCTTGTTTGCTTCACCTTACCGGCGACTCGAATTCGAGGTGGTGTGCCATTTTCTCAATCGCTATCTCCCGCCGAATGGGGCGATTCTAGACGCCGGGGGCGGGCCAGGACGTTACGCCATCGCCCTGGCTCAGCGGGGGTACCGGCTCACATTGCTGGATCTATCCGAGGCTAATATCCGACACGCCCGTCGCAAGATCGAAGGAGTGGGCGTGGCCGAACAATTCGATGCCTGCCTGACAGGCGATGCGCGCGATCTTCGGGCATTTCCCCGTGAAACATTCGACGCCGTATTATGCATGGGCCCGCTTTATCACCTGCAAGCGCTGGAGGATCGCCTGCAATGCCTGCGAGAGTGTTGGCGGGTGATGAAACCGGATGCACCGCTATTCATCACGGCTCTGCCCCGTTTAACCTACTTGCGGGATTCCCTGCGCTCCGGAACCATCCCAGGAATATCCAAGGTGGAGTTACAGGTTCTGGATGAAATCTACGAACGCGGATATTCCCATCAATCCAGGGTACCGCAAACCTATTATTGCCATCCCGATGAAGTCAAAATCTGGCTGGATCGAACGAATTTCGATTGGGTAACATTGGCCTCGTGCCACGGATTTGCCGCATTTATGGATGAACGCGTTAACGAGATCGGGAAAAATGCAGAATCCTGGAATGCGTTGGTACGGTGGGTATTGAATACCTGCGAAGATTCTTTTGCGTTATCGATGGCGGAACATTGGATTGGAGTCGGGAAAAAACGTCCACGAGCAGGAGATTAAAAGAGTGCTATCGCTGAATAATATCCAGGACGCCTATCGGGTGGTTCGCGGGGAAATCTATCATTCTCCCTGTGTGAAAACCCAGACACTGAGTCAATCGACCGGATGTCAGGTATTTCTTAAACTGGAAAACCTGCAAATGACGGGAGCATTTAAGGAACGAGGCGCCTTGAACAAGCTGGTGACTCTCACTCCGGAAGAACGCGCAAGGGGCGTGATCACCGCCAGTGCCGGCAATCATGCCCAGGGAGTCGCCTATCACGCCAAACGCCTCGGTGGAAAAGCCATCGTTCACATGCCGGCCGGAACCCCCCTTAACAAAATCAACGCCACCCGCAAACATGGCGCGGAAGTGGTTTTGATCGGGCGGAATTACGACGAGGCTTACGAAGAAGCCATCGCCCGGCAACAGCAAGAAGGGCTCAATTTCATCCATCCGTTCGACGACGAACTCATCATGGCGGGACAGGGGACCATTGCCCTGGAAATCATGGAAGATCGGATCGAACCGGAAGCGGTCATCGTTCCCATCGGCGGAGGCGGTTTGATATCCGGCATTGCCGTGGCGATCAAGGAAACCTATCCCCAATGCAAAGTATTCGGCGTGCAGGCCCGGTGTGCACCGGCGATGAAATTCTCCCTGGATGCGGGGCGTATCGTTCCCGCTAAATCGATGCCCACTCTGGCAGACGGAATCGCCGTCAAATCGGTGGGGCATCTCACATTTCCAATCA
>CAZFOX010000505.1:0-4546 GCA_964520565.1 uncultured bacterium
CCAGAAATAGCGACTAGCGAAACCACCGAAACCAACAGAACCATGGGAAGTCGCAACATGAGTAGCCTCTCTTGTAGTATGGCAATCGTGTAGGTACCGGGCGCCGCACGGTTCCTGAACTCTCCAGCAATACTCCAATACAGAAAACCTTCGCGCCGCCTGGACGCCCCAATCTTCAGGGACGGAGAAGGAACTACTCACGCAGGGTTTGCGCGGTTGGATATTGGAGCAAAGAGACCCAGGAAAAGGAGAGAAACAAATTCTTCCGGAAGGTCCCAACGGGGAAGAATCGCTCCGGCTCAATGTGATTCAGCTAAGCACGTTGAATTGGCATATCCAAATGAATTACCGCGGCTTGAAAGTAAAAAAAGGAGGATATTACAAAATCCGCCTGTCTCTTCGCGCAGTCCCTAACCGGCGGGTTTCCATCGGTTTAAAAATGAATCACGATCCCTGGCAGAACCTGGATGATTACAAAAGTATCAATCTGACCGGCGATTGGCAGACGGTGAATCTGGCATTCACACCTTCTCAGGACGATGAAAACGCCCGTTTAGATATTTCCGGTCTAGGGGATACCCTGGGCACACTCTGGATCGCCAATCCCAGTATGATTGACAGTCATCCGGAAGGATTGCCCGGCGAACAAAGTCTGGAAAAACAAAACATCGCGTGGATTCCTCGAAATGAATTCGGGCAGAGATCGCCCATCGCCCGCCACGATTGGATGAATTTCTTGATCCAGAGGGAAACTGAATACTACCGCGATATGAATCTATTTTTGAAAAATGAGTTACAACTTAAGTCTCTGATCGCCGGAACCCAGTTAAGTTTCGGTACCATCATTTCCCAAATGGAAAACGATTTCATCGACATTCATGGATACTGGTGCCATCCGGTCTTCCCCAATCGATCCTGGGATTCCATCGATTGGACGGTTTCCAATCAATCGATCGTCTCCGCAGAAAACAACAGCCTGGAACGGTTGATGATGTCACGACTGGAAGGGATGCCGTTCACCTGCACGGAATACAACCATCCCGCACCCAATACTTTCTCTTCGGAAGTAATTCCCCTGATGGCCGCATACGCCGCCTTTCAGGATTGGGACGGCATTTTCTTCTATTCTTACAGTCATGATAATCAATACGAGAAACACTCTATTAACAATTTTTTCGATATTTGCGGGCACACTCCCAAAATGATGGCCCTGCCTGCCGCTTATAATATGTTCGTACGTGGCGATATCGCACCCGCCCGGCAGACCGTTCGCGCTTCCCTATCCCCAGAAAAATATAAACAATGGCTAATCGACCGCAGCGGTTCTCTCTGGTTCACGCCGATGACCCTTTTAGGTATTCCCGGAACCGCTCCCTATCAACATCAAACGGTTCTCCGTCTCCATGAGTCCAGCGAATCCTCCAGCGCTCCATCTGTCACAGAATCCCGCCACTCAATGAAAGCCGATACGGGAGAGTTGCTTTGGAATCAGTATCCTTCCAATCATTCTTGCGTATTAATTCGCTCGCAAAAAACCAAGGGATTTGTAGGATTTGTCAACGGAATGACCTTTGATCTGGGAGACGGAATATCTCTCGAAATAGGCGAAACCCGGCAAAATTGGGCCAACATTTTGTTGACCTATTTGGGAACGAACGAAAAAGAGCATCGCTGGTTGTTAACGGCTACTGGATATCACGAAAACACCGGAATGAAATGGAAAAACGAGGAAATGAATTCCGTCGGGAACCAATGGGGAGAAGGTCCTCCTCTGGTGGAACCCATCCCTCTACGCCTGACGATTTCGGCATCCAGCGAACACACATTGATTTCAACCCAAAGTGCGGAGATTCATTCTCTCAATAATGTAGCAGAACCGGAAATGGTATTGAGTGAAATCATCCAATCCATGCCCGAAGGATTGACCGTCAATCTACTCAATTCATCTCCGTCGCTTTGGTATGAAATTCGTTTCCCGGCGGCCACTCAAGTAAAAACGAGTATACAGTATTGAAATAGTCCCTTCCGTTTATCGTATATAAGGTATGCGTTTCCTTTTTTTTAATAAGGAGAGTTGTTCATGTTGGAAAAAGCACAACAGCGATTTTTTCATCCAGATGATGTTCCACTCTTTGTACTCGCAGTGTCTTCCATCCTGATTCATTTTTGGACAAATCTATTCGACGGGATTTTTATTGACGAATTGTATTACATCGCCTGCAGCAAACATCTGGATTTTGGATACGTCGATCATCCTCCCCTAGTGGCCTTGATCGCCGCAGGAACCCGGTTCCTCTTCGGAGAATCCCTGTTCGCCCTTCGTATTCCAGCAGCCATAGTGGGCGCTCTACTTATCTTCCTCACCGGAAGGTTAACTCGCGAACTGGGGGGTAATCGTTACGCACAGTTCCTGGCCGCTCTGGCAGTCTTGTTCTGCCCAACCTATCTGGGAATCAGTGGGTATTATTCCATGAATTCCTTCGATCACTTGTTCTGGTTACTCGGAGCCTATTTCATCGTTCTGACCGGCAAAACAGAAAAACCTCTTTATTGGATTCTATTCGGAATCACGATGGGAATCGGCCTCCAAAACAAAATATCTGTCTTGTTTTTTGGATTTGGCATCTTTATAGGTATGATCCTGACTCCCTATCGCCGTTGGTTTCGAACTCCCTGGCCCTGGATGGCCGGAGGAATTGCCTTCCTGATATTTCTCCCCCATATCCTTTGGCAGATCCAATACGGTTGGCCGACAGCCGAATTCATTCGGAATGCCACCTTATATAAAAACCTTCCTATGACTCCCAACCAGTTCATTTCGGCTCAAATAATGGACATGCATCCAATACTTTTTCCCCTCTGGTTATTGGGATTGATGGGATTATTGTTTCTTAAAAAAGGCAAACCATACCGCTTGTTTGGATGGATGTACCTAACCGTCCTGATTGTTTTAATAATGAAAAACGGTAAAACCTACTATCTGGCTCCCGCCTATACAATCCTCTTCGCAGCGGGTGCTGTGTTTCTGGAATCTTGGATAGAAACGTGGAATTGGAAACCGGCAAAAGCCACAATCGCGACGGTACTGTTTGTTTCCGGTACAGTAACCATCCCGTTTGCATTACCGGTTCTGCCTCCAGAAATCTATATTCGTTATTCTCAGGCTTTGGGAATCAAACCCACCTCGGGAGAAAAGAAAGAAATGGGGCCTCTCCCTCAGTTCTTTGCCGACCGCTATGGTTGGGAAGAATTGACGGTAGCCGTCGCGGAAATTTATTATGAATTAACACCAGCCGAACAGGAAGAATGCGTTTTACTTGGTGGCAGCTACGGACAAGCAAGCGCCATCGATTATTATGGCCCCAAGTATGGACTGCCCGGCGCGATCAGCACCCATAATAGCTACCATCTCTGGGGGCCGGGTGAAAAATCGGGGGAGATTCTCATTGCTTTTCTCATTTCGAAGGAAACTCTGGAAAAGTATTTTGACGAGGTTCGGGAAGCGGCAGTCTTCGATCACGAATACAAGATGCCCTACCAAAGGCATATGCCAATCTTCCTCTGCCGCTATCCTAAAAAGAACTTGAAGGAAATATGGGACTCTTTAAAACACTACACCTAACCATAACCCTCTGTTATGGAATCATCTGTTCCGAGAGTCGGATATAGTACTTTTTCAACGCTTCCCGGTAGGGTAAAGGGATCGATTCCACGGGTGGCCGATCTAGAAATCGGTTGTTTTTTTCAGGCAGGGATACCGGAGGCACATTTTGGGGAGATTCCGCATCCAAACCGGTTTTTGCTACTTCTTCTTCCCGATCCTTACCGTATTCATCCTGTTCCTGCATACTACCCGCTTCTAACATCCGGGTTAGAATTTTCTTCTGCTTTTCCTCAACGTTCTCATTGTTGGTTCCTTCTTTCAGAAGGTTTTCTACTTCCTTCATTTCCTGATAGATACCCTCCAATTGATTACGAAGTTGCTGGGCATGGCGGTATTGTTGCATCATTTTTTCTATTTCCTTGCGGATCATCGCCTGACGTTCCGCCATTTGCTTCAGCTGCTCCATCATCCGATCGCCTTGTTCGCCCATTTGCCGGATCTGCTGCAACATCTGCTGGAGACTCTGTTGTTGCGATATCATTTGTTGCATCTGCTGCTGCATGCTTTGCGATTGAGACTGGCTCATCTGTTGTTGCATGTTCTGCATGTCCTGCATCATTTGATACACCGCCGAATTTAAGTCCATCATGGAACCGCGTGTTTCATGCAAGCCGATCCATTTCTCTCCTTGCCCGGCGGCAATAGCGCGACGCAGGCGTTCGTTACTGGAACGTAAATCCTTATCGACTTGCCGGTTCATAAAGGGATTGGTTTCCGCGATTTTCTTCCATTGATCGGAAATCCGCACTAATTCACGTTGAAACGATTGTGCGCGGCGCAAGGCATCTAAAGCTTCGCTTCGTCCCAAAGACGACTCGGTTAGATCCTCCATTTGATTGGATAAAAAAAGCCCCTGATAAATTAACCGGCTGATGGCCTGCG
>CAZFOX010000506.1:0-4536 GCA_964520565.1 uncultured bacterium
CTTTTCCCGAACCGCCTCCCGGAAAAACATATGTCGAAGTCCCCAAAAACAGGCTGATTCAAGCAATGATCGCTTCATCTCTGTGGAAAGACCTTCGTCCCCATTACCAATATCAACGATCGGAAGCCATGATCAATTATATGCTTGCCAAAGAAACCATCGATCGGTCTCCCACATCCAACGATATTCTTCGATTCAATCCCCGCGTACTGGTGGAGATCGATGTCCCTCAGGAAGCGCTCATCGAATACGAATCGATGAAAACCACCCTTTTGAAATAACACGGTACCGCCCTAGATTCTTTGAAGGCGATTCTGCGAGGTTCTCCCTCCAAATTCTCTTTGAACCTTGAAAGAATCTACTGAAACCGGAATGCCCAATATCTTGGGCTCGTTTTTACTTCTTGAGAAAATTCTGCTGCGAATAAGCGATATCGCCCGGCGACATCAGGCCGTTGGTGGCATCCCAGGGGGGAGCCAGCCATTGCCGGTTGGATACGTTAATTAATGCCTGATCCGGTCCGGCGCTGCACAATCGCCAAAGCGAATGGCCGAACAAATCCACCCAGATCGCAGAGGGCGTATTGACGCCGCCGTTGAAATAAATCGTCGTATAATCGTACGCCAGTTTTCCATTCCGGTTCCCCCCCACAAAATGAGAAGCGGACAAGTTTTCAATCACATCCTTCGCTTGAAACACGTCGGGAATGACGGCGCTCATATACGCCACCGGCGTCGTCAGACGGGATTGACAGGACGCCCAGCCATGATCTCCCGAGGGGCAGGGTTTATCCCAGGGGGCGGAGTTGTTGTCCAGAATGTAGGTTTCAATGGCGGTTCCGCAATTTCGAAAATCGGCCATCACCCGCGATATTTTCGCTCGTAATTGGGCGTTCAAAAAATTGGGGACGGCGATCGCCGCCAAGATGCCGATAATCGCCACAACAATCAGCAGTTCAATCAGGGTAAAACCAGATACTTCCGGTTCATTTCGTTTCATGATAAACCTCTCCGTTTTTATAGTTTCTTTCAAGGCGATTCTGCAAGTTTTTCCCTGCGAATACGTTTGGCGTCTTGAAAGAATTTGCATATCCCTGAATTCTAAATATCTTTATCTTGAATTTGTGATGCGCCCGCTACCGGTTGGCACCTTTCCACCCATGGCTCTCCTGGATGCCACTGGGCGATCAGCTCCCGTAATACCTCAATGACATGCGGTGTGAATTCTTTCCGTACCAATACCAAAACCGATCCACCCAAACCAGCTCCGGTCAATCCAGCGCCCAATACACCCTCAAGAGATTGGCAACAATCCACTATTCGATCAAGTTCGGGAACGCTGCAACGATACCCGCCCGCCTGCCAGGCAAGAGACACACTTTCATCCTCGGGCCGGAGACGGGCTTCATCCGATAAACGATCCAGATAACCATTGTCAAACGGGCTGCGAAACGGAAATGGATGGCCTCCTTTCCATTGGCATACACGATCTCCATCATGAGAGATATACATGAGCTGGCCCGCCCGATCGATCTGTCCCTCTTCCAAGAGACGGGAAAAACGCCGGGCTCGATCGCATTCAGCCACCCCGAACAACAGAATTTCCCGGAGACGCAGAGATTCGGCCGGTTCTCCATAGGTAGAGAAAATCCGATGCCAGGTATCCTGTAAATGGGGATATCCCCTTCGCAGTTCATCTCTGTTGACGGAAATGGGAACCGCTTTCAAACTGGTGTAAAATTCCGATAAATTCATTCCCAGCGATTCCGGTGCGATATCGCGAAGGTAAACCAGGCGGTCGCGCAGATGGGGATGCGCATCCCGGTAAATCGCAAAGGCGGCTTCGTAGGCGGCAATCCGAGCGTTGAAAGTTTCACGGGCGCCAGCTGCTTTATGCGCCTGAATCCCACTTTGCGCTAGAATCACATCCACCCCGGACGGAAAAGAAGAAAACGATACCGCCAACGGGCGAAAGGCGATATGAGTAATGCAATGCAACCGTCCGAAAATCATGGCGGCATGATCGCCGCATCCCCCCCGAGTCCCTACATACCATTCTCCCTCGCCGCACAATTCCACCATTTCGTATGGAGACAGCGAAAGACCGTTCGCCAGACATAACGCCATCATCGTTCCAACAACCAGGGTGGATGAAGACGAAAGCCCGGAACGGGGAGGAATATCCCCGTCGATCGTCAGATTGACGCCATGCAGCGGAAACTCCGGGAAACGATCCTGAAGTTTTAAAGCCCCTGCTTTCAGATAATTTCCCCAACTCCCCCGTTCCAGTTCGACCGATTCGATATATTCCATCCATCGCCCCCGCCTCGAAAACGGGAGTTCCGATTGAAGGGAAAACGTGCATTCCGGATATTCCGGACATCCATTCCGGGCAACAATCCAGTCGTCGTTGCGGGGAGCGGCAACCAACAGCGTTTCGCGCGCGATGGGAAGATAATTACACCATCCCCCCCGATGATCGACATGGACTCCCATCAGGTTGGTTCGTCCAGGTACACGCAACAATACACCCCGGGGACTGTCTGGATAGGATCGTTGAAATACCTGAAGCAAATCCCGCATGCGTCCCTGTTTCTTTTCAACTAACTCGAAATCCTCCCCATAATGGGGTAGCAACAATCGATTGGCGCCTGCCCCCGACAGAGATGACCACAACGTTTCCAAATTCGATTCGCATCCATTCATCATAAAACAGATCCCATTTTACCCAGAATTCCTTCCACGTATTTTCATCAAAACCTTTTCCATAAAAAGGGAATCGCCAGAAGAGTCGTCCCCAGAGGATAACGCATTCAACCTAAAAAAGGATATCCAAAGAACAGAATAGAACTAACTTATGAAGAAACAATCATTTCGATTCGGTTGAATCCATTCGGATCATCCCTGAAAAAAAGGATAGTAAGATCAAAGATCAATAATCCGTAAATCAAGAAATACCAAAGAATTACCTAGCCCAGATCCCCTTCCTCTCTTTTTTCTGGCAATTCCTTGACGATCGACTATTATAATTACTATAATTTTCTTTGGGTAGAAAAAAAAACCAATACACTTATAATCGATAGATTGAGAAAAAATAAAGCGGAGGCGAATCATGGTGGAGCGAGGATATATTTTAGGACTGGTTATATTCTTTTTCGTTGGGGGATTGGTTTACGCACAAGACGCACAACCTCCTGCAAATACAACAAACGCTCAAGGGGCGCCGGATGCGGCATTAACTCCCCCATCGGAAACGGTTGTTCCTCCGGCAGACACCCAAGTTGTACCGGCCGAAGGAAGCGTTTCCGTGGGAGTCGATTCAACATTGTCTCAGGCAAACCAGGCGTTTTTATCTCTTTATAACCGCCAGTTTCTACTCGCCAAACAACAATACGAATCGGCGGCCTCTTCCAATCCCGAGTATCAGAAGATGGTCGATTTTTGCCAGAATATCATCGATCGAATGCGGGATATCACCGATGAATACATGGATATTTTCGGCAAGGTCATGTCTCCGAATTTCCGTATGGAACAATTAAAAAAGGAAGAAGTTGACCGCATGCTCAATTTCCAGTTGCGCCAGAATCAGGCGGGACAATCGTTGGGCGAAATGAGTCTGATTGCGGATATTCCGGTTTCCGACCTGGGATTGAACTTTGAAGGCGCGGATCAATTATCGCTGGGCGAATACCTGATGTGGGTCAAACCGCGCAGCGCAAACGAACGCGTATGGCATCGCGCCCGCAAACGAACCCTGGAACGTTCGCTGGTATTCGCCAAACAGGAAGTCAAGCAGCAACAGCGCCAGGAACGATTCACGCGCCTCGAAGAAGCGCGCCGACGTCGCCTCGACCGGGAAGGCCAGGGTAATATGGGTGTCGGCGGCGGCATGATGGGCGGCGACTTCGGCATGGGTGGCGGTGGCATGATGGGTGGTGGCATGGGCGGCGGCATGATGGGCGGTATGGGTATGATGGGCGGTATGGGCGGCGGTATGGGTTTTTAATACCGGCATATCTTCTTTGATTATCCACCATTTTCCAATTCCATTCCGAGAGAGCGGCGTTCGCGCCGCTCTCTTTTTATCGCAATCCAGCCATTCGGGACGATCGGAAACAGTTCGCAGAATCCTGGACAAATCCGACGAAATCGATGATTCTGTGAGATGGCTCTTCCCCCTGGAAGAAAGAGTCATTATAAAACGCCACGCCGTAAAGAACGTTGAGTAATGGTATGAGTGAAAATGTGTTTTTGACCGACCTCCATCATCCCGGTGGAAGATTGGAGGAAATCGATCAATTACTGGCCGGAATTCCACCCAATACACGCCGTGTATTTCTGCTGGGAGATATTTTCCATTACTGGATCAACGATGAGGACTATTACAATAACCGGTATGCTGCCTTTCTGAGCCATTTACAGGGATGGACGCAGGTGGGAATCCATCTGTTTTTCATCGAAGGAAACCGGGATTTTCTCGCTTCGCATTACTTCGACAGCCAATCCTGGATTGACGTACTTCCCAATCCGAGCGTGA
>CAZFOX010000507.1:0-4527 GCA_964520565.1 uncultured bacterium
TCCTCCATTTCCGAATCAGCACTCCATCGCGGATATATTATGGCATATCTTGCAATTCATTTCTATTTAGTTTTCATTTTTTCAAAATGTCCCGATTTCCGAATCCGGCAGAGAGTCGCACCCGGTCTATCCGTTTCGTTCCAGTTTCCGCATAATGGTCTGAAATTAAAACGAGTTATGCCAGGAGGGTGAGAATGAAAAAATCCTTTACCATTCGATTGCTTTTATGTTTGTTCTGTTTCGTTTCTCTTGTTGGCTTTGCAGAAGAAACGAAGGGGAAATATCAGGCCGGCGAGGCGGATTTGCAGTGGTTTCGCGACGCCAAGTTTGGGCTATTCGTTCATTGGGGGCCGGTGAGCCTGAAAGGCACGGAAATCGGCTGGTCGCGCGGAGGAGAACGCAAGTTTCCCAAGGGCGCCGGTAGCGAAGTGCCAGCCGAAGTGTATGACAATCTTTATAAGGAATTCAATCCGGTGAAATTCGACGCAGAAGAATGGGTGGCCATTGCCCAGGCGGCGGGGATGAAATATCTGGTGTTCACCACCAAGCATCACGATGGCTTCTGTATGTTCGATAGCCAACTGACCGATTACAAGATCACTCGCTCTCCGTTCGGACGAGATGTGGTCAAGGAGCTCGCGGATGCCTGTCACAAGGCGGGAATCAAGTTGGGCTTTTATCATTCGCCGCCAGACTGGCATCATCCCGATTATTTCACCTCCAATCACAGGAAATACATTGAATACCTTCATGGAATGGTGGAGGAACTTTGCACGAATTATGGCCCGGTGAGCATACTCTGGTTCGACGGTCTGGGAGGGAAGGCGGAAGACTGGGGCTCGCACGAGATGATTCCCATGATTTATCGATTGCAACCGGGGATTCTAATCAACAATCGCGCCGGTCTGCCGTGCGATTACGATACGCCGGAACAACGAGTGGGGCAGTTTCAGAACGACCGGGCGTGGGAAACCTGCATGACCATCTGTCAGCAGTGGGCCTGGAAACCCAACGACCGCTTAAAATCGCTGAAGGAGTGCATCGACATTCTGGTACGATCCGTGGGGGGAGATGGAAACCTGTTGCTGAACGTCGGCCCCATGCCCACCGGCGAGATCGAACCGCGACAGGTGGAGCGGCTCAAGGAAATCGGCGCGTGGTTGCAGAAATACGGAGAGACGATATACAACACACGAGGCGGCCCCTTTAAAACCGGTGCATGGGGGGGAAGCACCTATCGGGACAATACCGTCTATCTGCATGTCGTGGATTGGGGAGAAAACGATTCGATCCTGTTACCGAAAATCGGCAAGAAGATCGAATCGAGCCGGGTATTAACCGGCGGCGAGGCGATGATTCAGGAAACCGGCGAGGGCATCGAGATTCGCCTGCCGATTGAACGGCGCGATTCGCTGGATACTATCATCGCTCTGACACTGGATGGCCCCGCCTGCGAGATTCCCGCTATTGGATTGCCCTTGTTTCATTCTCTGTCTTCCGGAAAGAAAGCAAAAGCGTCGAATGTCTATCAGAACGACAACTGGGGACACGGCCCCGATAAGGCATTCGACGATGACGCCAGTACTCGATGGGCGACCGATTCCGGCGTTCGTCAGGCGTGGCTGTCCGTCGATTTGGGAGAAGAAACGGCATTCAATCAGGTCGTGATTCGGGAAGAGTATGGCCGAGTTAAGAAATTCGAATTGCAGGTCTTAAGAGGAGAAACGTGGGAGACGTTTTTCGAGGGAGAGAACATTGGCGAGAAGAAGACTGTTTCATTCGATCCGGTTACGGCGCGGCAGGTGCGATTGAATATCCTGGATGCCTCCGATGGCCCGACGATCTGGGAGTTTCAGATTTTTATGAGAAAATAATCCAATCCGGCGTATCCCGGATTGACATGACAAGGGACAGAAGAGAGTTTACTTCTGTCCCTTTCTCATGCGTTTAGCTCATTCCGGTTTCGGTTATCGAATGCGAACGATCCAGTTATGTATCGGTGGGAGTGGAGGACAGTCGCTCTCCTCATCTCCCTCGCCACTCTCGATTACCTGGGTGTGTTTAGAATCGGTTTCTTTATGGAAAGGCACGATGGGTTTACCCAATTTCCGCCGGGACAGAATATCGTTTACCATATGGAATTTATAAAAATATTGTTTTGGATTATTCTTTATCATAATAGATCTCCTTGCTATGTATGATTGATTGTTTTTATTGGAATGAGCCAAACTATGGGAAATATATTATGTTATTTCTCAATTCTTAGCAGAAGCAGATCGAAAAATACTTGAACAGTACAGATTTGGATATTATTATCTGTACTGGTATTTTATTAAGTATCTGTGCTGGTATAATCGTTGCACGATCTCATGTCATGAACAAAAAATGATGCAAGTAACAGCCTGATGCCCATTGGATCGATTCTGATTGGGAAGGGAAAACAATGGCGATTTCATTTCAGCCTACGGCGAGTGAACGGTTACTATACGAACAAACGGCACAACGAATTGAGGATTTGATCGAGAACGGGACGTTCCCGCCGGGAACGCGGTTGCCATCGATCCGCCAGTTGTGCCGGAAATGGAACGTCAGCGTCAGCACGGTTGTGGAGGCGTATCGGGTACTGGAAGACCGGAACGTTGTGGAAATACGCACCAAGTCGGGGCATTTCGTCAAACACAAATCGAACGGTACATTCAAAACGCCCCCACGTGCTATCGCGAAACTGAAACCCTCTCCAGTGAGTGTCGGCGACCTCTCTCTGATGATTTTACGAGATACCGTCCATCCCCATATCGTCAAACTGGGAGCGGGGATTCCCTGTCCGGAACTGTTGCCGATTGAGAAATTGCATCGGGCGATGGGAACGGTGGCACGCCGTAATCCAATTAAAGGAGCCATGTACGAGTTTCCTCCCGGCGATGAACGGTTGCGTAAGGAGATTGCTAAAAAGGGAATCGATTCGGGGTGTACGCTCCATCCTGGCGAGATCGTCATTACCAATGGATGCCTGGAGGCGGTAACGCTTTGCCTGCAGGCGATCTGCAAACCCGGCGATGTGGTGGCGGTGGAATCGCCGACGTATTATGGTTTCCTTCAATTGATCGAACTGATGGGGTTACAAGTATTGGAGATTCCCTGTACCTATCCGGATGGCCTTTGCCTGGAAGCCATGCAGTTTGCCCTGGAAAATCATTCGATTCGGGCCTGTATTGTAAATCCAACATTCAATAATCCCCTGGGTTCTTTGATGCCGGATGAGAACAAGAAGCAATTCGTCCAGATGATGGCCAATTACAACGTTCCTATCATTGAAGACGATCTCTATTCGGAATTGTGTTATGGCGAACTGCGTCCCACCTCGCTCAAGGCGTTTGATCGTAGGGGAATGGTTCTGTACTGTTCTTCGTTCACTAAAAATCTGGCGCCGGGGTATCGGATCGGGTGGGTATGCCCGGGTATCTATCAGACCCGGATCGAAAAGATCAAAGCAATCACGACAGTGGCAACCGCCAGCCTGCCGCAGATGGCAACGGCGGAGTTTATTGCGACAGGCGGATACGGGGCTCATTTGCGAAAGATTCGTCGAACCTATCGGCAAAAGATGGAATGGCTGGTGGAAGCGGTACGGCGGCATTTTCCCGAAGAATCGGTGGTCTATCCACCTTTTGGCGGATATTTATTGTGGGTGGAATTGCCGTCGCGGATCGATTCCGTGCGTTTGTACCAAACGGCACTGAGCGTAGGTATCGGAATTGCCCCCGGCATAATGTTTTCTTCCAAGGGGCGTTACAACCATTGCCTGCGTCTCAATGCTGCGTACGCCTCTCTCGAAATAGAAACCCATATCCAAACGTTGGGAAGACTGATTCGAGAACAAGAATGATTTAAATAACATGATCTATTGATTGAGATGTTAATATTGTTGATTTCGAATTATCTCAATCCTTTGGATTCGCTTGGGAATTTTTTGGAGTTGTTATTCTTGTTTTATAGGTGTATTCGGATGTAATGACCGGGGGTGTATAAATCGAAAAAGATATGATACGGTGATTCTGAGCGATGAGTATAAATTCTCAACTTGTTTGGCAGGAAGGGTCGGATCGAATGGAAAGAACTGGATTAAGTTCCGCAGGAGTCTATGAGATATGAATAAAAAAACTACCGTATTGCGGCGCGATTTTCTAAAAGGCGCGTCGTTGTTTGGAGCTGCTTCGTTTGCGTTTTCTATCGTTCCCCGCCGGGCGCTGGGAGCGAGTGGAATGCCATCGCCCAGCGACGAATTGACCAAAGCGATCATCGGCGTTGGGGGTATGGGACGGGCTCATTTAAAAATGGGGGACAGCCGTTTGTTGGCGGTCTGCGACGTCGATGAAAATAATCTCAAAAAAGCTCTCGAACTCGCCGACGACAGCGACGTGAAGGGCTATAAGGATTTCCGCGAAGTGCTGGAGCGGACAGATATCGACATCGTCCACATTCCCACGCCGCCTCACTGGCACGCGCTGATTTCCATCGCTGCCGCCG
>CAZFOX010000508.1:0-4527 GCA_964520565.1 uncultured bacterium
CGCATCAGGGAACCGTCTCTATTGACAGCGAACCGGGCAAAGGAACCGCCGTCCTGATTACACTCCCCCGGATTCAGAATGAGGGGCCGTTCCATGATGCCTGAAGAAACCTCGCCTCAAACCGGCCATTATATACTCGTCGTCGATAACGACGAAAAGATGGCGCGCACGCTTTCCCGCGCTCTCCGCGGACTGGGATACCGGTGCCGAATTGCCTTGAGCGGCGATGAAGGACTCATCTACGTACAAGAAGACCGCTTCGATTTGATCCTGACCGATCTGGTCATGCCCGGATTCGACGGGATCACCTTTGTGCGAAGCGTCAAAGCCATCGCTCCAATGATTCCTATTATCATGATGACCGGTCATGGATCCGTAGACACTGCCGTCCAAGCCATGAAAGCCGGAGCCTTTGACTATTTGAACAAACCGGTTCGTCTGGACGACCTGCAAGCGCATGTCGAACAGGCTCTGGCCTCCCACGAAGCGCTGGTAGAAGTGCAGGAATTAAAAGATCGGCTTAAGGAATTTCAAAATCAAAACGCCATCATCGGCAAAAGCCAGGCGATGCGCAATATCATCACCCAGGTGGAACAAATCGCACCCAGCACCGCCAATATTCTTATCACCGGCGAAACCGGAACCGGCAAAGAAAAAATCGCCGAAGCGATTCACGCCCTCAGCCCCCGTTCCGATCATCCCATGATCAAGGTCAACTGTGGCGCTCTTCCGGAATCACTGTTGGAGTCGGAACTCTTCGGCCATATGAAAGGCGCTTTTACCAGTGCCTACAAAGACCATCAGGGACGTTTTGAGATGGCCGACGGAGGAACCATCTTTTTAGATGAGATCAGTGAAATGTCGCTCTCCGCTCAAGTCCGACTGTTGCGAGTGCTTCAGGAAGGCGAATTCGAGCGCGTCGGCAGCAGCCGTCCGATCCATGTGGATGTACGCGTTCTAGCCGCCACCAATCGCAATCTCCAGGAAGAAGTGAAAAAAGGGCGTTTTCGGGAGGATCTGTTTTACCGGATCAATGTATTTCATTTGCGGCTCCCCCCTTTGCGCGAACGGCAGGGGGATATCGCCCTGCTGGCCCAGCATTTCGTGGAAAAGTATGCCTGGAAGAATGGAAAGGATGTATTAGGCGTTGGGCAGCAAGCCATGGAAGCCCTTAATAACTACCACTGGCCGGGAAATGTACGCGAATTAGAGAACGTGATCGAACATGGAGTCATCATGGCGCGGGGAGACCGCATCCAGTTGGAAAACCTTCCCGATCTGTTTGGGCAGATCGGCCGGGTGGGAGAATCATCGTCTTCCCAACTCCAGGGGAAAATCGTCATCCCTCTCGGTTTTTCCGCCATTCAATCCGAATCGATCGTTATCCGCCGAACTCTGGATATGACTCAGGGCGACAAGGAAGCCGCCGCCCAAATTCTCGGTTATAGCACACGTACTCTCTACCGGAAAATGAAAGAGCACAATATTTCTCTCGATCATGGAGCCGCCCCGGAAGACTAAAGCATCCAGTTTTCTTGCCGATTACCGGGACAACCAATTGAACGACTGGCTGAAAGAGTGGCCTCCTCCATTCCCCCCTCCCAAGGTGACCATCAACACAATCAATGTGGTTAATAAGACCAGGAAAACGGCAAACGACCAATATATCTGGCGTTGGACATTATTTTTTACCAATCCATACCGATTGTGCCACCAATCGCAAGCCTGGCGAGTTTCGGCCGCCTGAACAACCGGGGCTTCGTCTTCGTATAATTCTCCGGTTTCTAAAACCTGGCGCATATAGGCATAGTTGATCTTTTTGTCTACATCGCGCAGCAGACTTTGGGGATGCTTGCCGACGATATACATCTTATGGGGGGGTAATATTTTATGCGTCACTTCATAACGAATCCGCTTCGCTTCCTCTGCGTTGCGGGGATCCTTTAACAGCATATCCTGGGCCATCTTCAATAAACGAACAGCCTCCCGCTCCGCTTTCGCCTGCTCGTTATTTAACCGATTACGTTTCTGCCAAAACCGAAACATGATCGTATCTCTTTTCTTTTCAATAAGTTTATTGATATCTACGGTGCAGAAGGCATAGAAGAAGTAGTAAATCCCTCTCATTCTTTACTGAAGTAAGTATAGCACAATAATTGACGATCTGCAACATTAATTTAATAAAAATCCCTGAAATTCCGCCTGGGGAAATGTCCTTACTGGGAAAACGCTACTTTTCAAATTCTCTGGCTTGAGGTAATGTCATGCTCAATCGGTTACCATGCCGAATCCAATAAATAACGTAGTATTTAGAAAGCCAGAAATCGATTCGACCAAGAAAGGAATACCAACCCAATGAAGAAAACCTTCTCTTCCCTGCTTGTATTGATCTTCCTGATGGGAATACCTTCACCGAAAGGATGGGCCGAACCGGATTCATGGATCGATCTCTTCAACGGAAAAGACCTGACCGGATGGAGCAGCGTTCACGATGTGACCTTTGACGTCCATGAAGGGAACCTTCGTTTAGTTCAAGGAATGGGGTGGTTGCGTACCGAACAGATTTACGATGATTTCATCCTGGAATTCGAATGCAAGGCAATGGTAGAGAAATACGACAGCGGCATCTTCTTTCGGGCGGGTTTTGAAGGTAAACCCTGGCCGGAAGTGGGATATCAGGTCAACTTGAAATCAGACGCCCTGGGAGCGCTGGTGCGGGGAATCCGGCCGATGTTGAGATCCGAAATGGAGTCCGTCCCTGTGGGCGAATGGATGAAGTTCCGGCTCACCTCCCAGGGAGAAGAGGCCAAACTGGAATTAAACGGCCAACTCGTCTGGGAAGCGGATTTTATCGAACCCTCCAGTGGATTCCTGGGAATTCAGGCCGAAAACCGTTCCTTTGAATTCCGAAATATCCGCCTTCAGGAAATCGGGTATACCAACCTCCTGGAGGGCGAGGGGAAAAACATGACTCACCTGGAAGTCCAGGCGGGTCCCCAAGATGTCTGGAGTCTGCAAGACGGCGTATTAACATGCCGTGGAGAAGGAGGAGGATGGATTGGGACAAAAACCGGCGACTATTCGGATTTCATCCTGAAACTGGATTACCGCGTTCCCCAGGAAGGTAACAGCGGCGTGTATATCCGGCGTCCCAAGGAAGGCGATGGCGCGTATACCGGAATGGAAATCCAAATCCTGGACGACGACGCCAAGCACTGGGGGCCATTGCAACCCTGGCAGATGACCGGTTCCATCTATCACGAAATCGCGCCGTCGGTTCGCGCCACGCATGCAGCGGGCAACTGGCAAAGCATGACTATCAAAGCGGTTCAAAATCAGGTCGGCATTTATGTGAACGGCATCCTCATCATCGAAGCCGATCTGGATGAGTATACGAAATCCACCACCGATGCCCTTCCTCTGAAAGAACGGCCGCGTTCGGGATACCTCGGATTTCAAAATTACGACGGATTAATAGAGTATGCGAACGTCCGCGTAAAACGCCTGGAAGCGAAATAAACACGATCTCCAGTTTCTGAAAGGCAGAAGGAGAGGGCGAGATATTCCTATCGCCCTCTCTTATTATTTTCCGGGTTATTTCAGGGCATTCTGGATATGCTCCGTCACCTGTTTCGCCAATGCCCGCGAGCCGTCTTCTGTAAAATGCACGTTTACAGATTGCTGAATTTCTGAAAGGCGGGGTAATGCAAAAGCATAGAGATCGTCGATCGGAATATCATTCGCTTCCATGATCTGCCGGGCCACTTCGTTATATCGGACGACATCCATCGGTACTCGTTTTGGTTGGACATCTCCCTCGGGAACCGGTGTGGTGCTGGCCCAGATCAGGCGTGCGCCGGTTGCCTTCAGCCGTTTGACAAGACGCTCCAAAGTCAACCGATAATAATCCAATGGAACTTGATGCTGGCCGTCATCCATGATTTTCAGATCGTGCAATCCCCAATTGAAATGGATGACATCCCATTTCTGTTTCCCCAGCCATTCATCCAACCTATCCCATCCCCGGATTGTGGGACCGCCATTTGTGGGAATCCGTTGGACATTCGCCACACCCTGCAGAAGTTCGCGTACGGGAATAGTGTATCCCATCGATATAGAGTCGCCGATGAGTAGAACACGGGGGAGACGGGAATCTTCTTGGACGAGGGTAAACGGATCATCTTCGGAGCCGGAAAGAACCGGGAAACACGCGATTATTCCCACAAAGAAAAACACCCATTTGTGCATCTTGATTCTCCTCTGCGATTTCACGTTGAAATACTGGACGTATTCCATTCTATAAACCTTTTCATCCACTTATACGGCAGACAGTCTTCTCCAGCCAATAAAAACGACCGGTTCAAACCTGCAAAAGTTGGTATTTTCCCTTCGATTCGATATAATTCCCAAAAAGAGAGAACCATGTCGATGAAAAAACGAAATCTACTGGTTGTGTTGCTGACATGCCTGTTAGCAGCCACGGCAATCGCCGAAAAAATCTATTGCGGCCGCTGTGGACAGGCCATT
>CAZFOX010000509.1:0-261 GCA_964520565.1 uncultured bacterium
AATATCTTTTTCCCTTTTTCATAATTTTCTGTATGAGTATGGCCAACGCAACGAATTGCTGTGAAAATTGAATTCTGTTGTTGTCTATTTTCTGGATTCCACGGTATGGGGGTTTACGAATTCCTCTTTTAGGCAGAAAATGAAAACAAAGGGGAGACGTTCGGCATCCCCTATTCCACATTCTTTACTTAGCCGCGGTCTCTCCCTGTGACTGCGGCTTTTTTTCTGCCAACTTTTCTGTCAACAAGGTAATTCCATGAA
>CAZFOX010000509.1:271-4524 GCA_964520565.1 uncultured bacterium
AGGGTACTATTTACAGGCCGAAAGACTTATGATAAAAAAATCATGGATCGTAAGATCGCATAAATAAAATAATTATTCAGGGAGGTATCCAAGATGAAAAAGAGTGTATGGAGTATGGCAGTATTGGGGGTCTTAACCCTTCTCCCAATGCTGAGCGCGGGGCAGGCTCATATTTTTGTGGACGTCCCCTCGGGAAAGACTTACAGCGATACAATGGCAAGTCCACCAGCGGCTTCCGTAGAATTGTTCAACTGGGAGGAGGTCACTGATTTTGGCGAGTTGACGGGAACCAGCGTGCGTTCACTCGATACGGGCAATTTCACAACCGGAGAAAACGTGTTTGACGCCGGCTATTTCAGTGTGAAAGTCAATATTCCATCAGCAGGGAAATGGTATTTATGGGCCTCGTATAGCTTCCCCTATCCCGATGCCAATACAGTTTGGATTCTCAACCCAGCTGGTCAATTCATCAGCTCGGCGAATGGTCCTTCTGTAGACCCAGCACCATTTTTGAATGTCCGTGCGGGCGACTTCAACAAGTTCTTCTGGGGCGGAGCGAATGCCGGAACGAATGCAGTCAACGAAAACTCGGTAGGAGCTTCTTTGGGCGATCTCGCTGCAGGAGAGTATACCTTTGAGGTCTATACCGGTGAAACATTCGAGCAGGTCAGTGGTGGTTCGGGATCGGGCGCTACCGCCGATCATCGGCGCAATCCCCATATCGAAATGTTCTATCTCTCGAATGTCAGTTCCACCGATCGTCCCACGGACGAACAGTTCCTCGCTCTGCGGCCGTTTTCTGGTCAGAGGGTCATGAGTCCACCGGTGTATTCGGCGCAAGGCGGATATGTCAATGTGACCATTACCGTAAAACCGGAAAAGCGGAAAAGCGGCGCGGCGACCGTGACGGAAGTGATTCCCTCCAAGTTGAAAGTCGATTCGATTGCAGCCAGCGTTGGTTCGGCGGTCAATAAATCGAACACCATCACCTGGGAAATCCCCGATTTATCGGCTCCTGCCACTCTCAGCTATCGCATGAAGATCAACTCGGGCGAATTGACTACTTTCCGCAATGTTGGTTCCATCGCCGCCGGGAACGATAAACAAGCCATCAGTGGACAATCGGATATCGGCCTGTTGTCGTTCTTTATTTTCGAAACCTTCTCTTTCCCCGCCAATAACAGCAACGCCAATGAAGGAAAGAGCGTTTCCGCGGTCAGCGAACCATTGGGCGGCGGCAATACGGTTCTCAATCGTGGATGGGCGACCGCCAAGTGGGAAGCCCAAAACTCGAACGATAAACTGGATACGCGCATCATCGATTCCGGAGTTGTTCAATCTCAACCGCAGGAACTCAATCCGGGCAATTTCTCCTTGAAGATCGACGGCGCGGGCGGCGATTTCGGTGTGCGCCGCACTATTCCAACCGTCACTTTTGGCGAAGTCTGGGTATCGTTTACCTACGTCGATGAAGGCCCTGCAGCCAGTCATTGGTCAGGACTTTCGTTCTTCGATTCGCAAGGCGCCGAACAAACGTTCGCTGGTAAGGTTTGGGATAAAAACAATGTCGGTTTGGGTCAATTGCCGGGCGGCGATTTAGTGGTGCAAAATATTGATTATAAAGTTCCGCATCATTATCTCGTCCGTTATGTTCTCGATCCCAATCCTGGCCAGAACGATGATGCATTCATGTGGGTCGATCCGGATTCATCCGATCGTCTCGACACCTTCGATGCCGGTGGCAAGGATGTGGACAATATCACCAATCTGGCTACTCTCCGCCTGAGCCGCGGAGAAGGTGGAAAAGCGGGCTGGTGGGATAACATCTTTATCAGTTCGGTTCCCGCTCTGCCTCCTGCCGGTTCGGGACGTGTCGATCTGAATCTCAACCCGGCTGATGTAAGCAAACGATCTACAGCGGCCTTCGACGTGATCTCCATCGACCAGTTCGACGATGGACAAAGAGGCGCTCCGTTCGGACATGACAACGGCGACAACCATTACCTGATCGTCAGCGGATTCCTCTATTGGGAACAGGCGAGCGGCAGCGGTAACCAATTAGTCGGCTACGGTCTGCCTCCCGATCGGATGAGCGGGTTGAACGGCCATTTGCTGGAACCTTACAACAATCAGTATTCGGAAGACCTTCGTAACTCCTTCAAGTTCGAAAATAATGCACAACAGCTTGGACCCTTTACTCTCAACGTCGTTCCTCCGGGTAAATACGCGGAACTGCGTGCAGCTATGACGGTTGCCAATGGCGACGGTCAGCTGATCGCCACCTTCAATTATGCAGATGGAACCAAAGGCAACGGTTTCATTCATGCGGACGACTGGTACAACGATCCACCTAACCTGGACTTCGTTGATACCTTCCAACTCGTCAATGGAATGAACCGTTTGGATGGGAGTAACAACTTCGACGGGCGCTTCAACCCCGCCGTCTTTGAAAATGTCGTGCCCATCGATGCCAGCAAGACCCTGGTTTCCGTTACGCTGCAACTGGATACCGCGCGCAATGCCAGCGCGGCCTATAACCTGTTCAGTATTCTGGCGGTTCCGCCTCAGGAAGAAGAACCCGTGGGCGTTATCGATTGGATGCTGATCCAATAACCGAAACGCGCGAATGGAATATCGAAAAGGCTGAGTCGAGGCGATTGCCTCTTCTCAGCCTTCTCTTTTATTATAACTTTTTGACAGATACGGTTCGATAACGGACGCTTATTGTGGAACTTCCTGTAGTGCTTTCTCGCATCGTTTCCGGTATTCCACTGGGGAATACTGCGCTCCTTGTTGCCAGGTTTCCCGCGCATCCTGCAGCCGATTCATAGCCTGAAATGCTTTTCCTTTCCAATAATAGGCTTCTGCCTCACTGGGTCGGGCGGGACGTCCGACGCCGAGATTGTCGGGATAGGTCAAGGCGTCCGAGAAATCGTCCAGAGCTTTCTGCAATTCCCCATTCTCCAAATATTGCTTGCCCCGTTCGATATGCGCGTGTACGAATACGTTTCTCGATACCACCCGGTTTTCCCAGTTAGAAAAGAACGATCGTTCCAGCAGATCGATGGCTTGAGTATACTCTTTCTCATCCACAAAGGTTTCGGCTAGAATTTCAATCAAATCGGTTCGTGGATTGGCTTGTTGAACGATCGGATTCAACAATTGAATGGCTTCTCGCCCCTCGCCACGTGCAATCAGGATTTGAGCCAAATCCCGATACAGGGTTTGATCGGCGGGACGATTCTGAATGGCGGTTCGGTAATTAGCTGCAGCCGCGGCCAGATCGTTCTCTTTTTTCCAGGCGTATAGCCCGAGATTTCTCCATGCGACGCTGAGCGTTGCATCCTGTTCCACGGCTTGCTTCCAATATTCACAGGCTTCTTTCAGACGTCCAAGACCGGCAAGGAGGTTCCCCAGATGCAGGTAGGCACGGGATGTTGATAGGTTTTTACTGGAAGCCGTTTTGATAGCAAATTGAAGAACGGGAATCATTTCAAGGCGGGATGGAAAGGTACCGTCGCCCGGAAGCGATTCGGCCTGTTGGAGGTATTCATAAACGGATTCCATATCATTCAATCGCCCGGCCAGTTCGGCCAGATAATAGAAAGGCAGGGGATTGGTGGCATCGCTTCCCGTATTTTCCACAAACGCGCTTCGTAAAATCCGGTGCGCTTCCTCGAAAAGTCCCAATTCTGAAAAGATCGACGAGGCTTCGATGATTTCAAAATCAAAGTCACCCAGGCAATCTTGCATACTCGCGATCCAGGAAGCCATACCACCCTTCTTCATCAAAGCCAATACCGCTGATGGAATGGGATCGGTCGGATCGATTTTGGCCCGTTCGTTGGCCAGCGATCTCGCCGTTTTAAGATTTCCAGAGGCGTACTGGGCGATAGCCAGGTGGTTAATGGCGCGGATGTCATCTGGATTTTTACGCGTCGCACTTTCAAACATCTCCACGGCTTTGGAATATTCGCCCGACCGCATATAGATACGGCCGACTAGATCGTAACCCAGAGAGGCTGTGGCGATTGTATGAATCGACCTGAACGCGCTTCGCATCGCGTTATCCATTTGATTGGAATGGAAATAGGCCGAGCCGAGATAAAACCACAACATCCCATCGTCGGAATCACGCAGTACGGCTTTTTCAAGACATTGGATAGCCTCTTCGAAGAGTCCCGCTTCCATATCCAAAACGGCCAATGCTTTCAGAGAGGGAGTATGGCTGGTGTCTTTGGCCAGAGCTTTCT
>CAZFOX010000510.1:0-4502 GCA_964520565.1 uncultured bacterium
ATTTCCTGCAATACCAGGCCGTAATGACTGCCCGGCGGATTTTCCTCGATGGGAACGCCGTTCCACCCCTTGGCAAAATTCCCCGAATAACATAGCCAAACCGTCCGCCCGTCAGCCTGGATAAATTTGGAAGGAATATTCAGAAAATACCCCTGTTCGCCGAAATCCTTCATATAAACAACCATCTTCCAGGGGCCGGTAATCCGGTCGGCTTCGAGGATATACGAATTCATCCGGGCGCAGGTCGGCCATCCGTCGGTCACGCACATCAAGTATTTCCTCAATGGCGCGTTGTAGGTTACCGTAACGCATCCGCAGTTGTTGTTCCAATCGATCAGAGGTTGAATCCGCTTGAAATCGGATGTCCAGACCGGTTCGCCCTTCTGGTCGTGCCCGGCGAAGAATTCATACTGAGTCCGATCATTGATCGTTTCGGGAGAAGGTTTCACGCGGAGCAAATAGATCTGATCGCCACTGATCCAACTCAGATTGGCGAATCGGGGTTTGGCGTCGTCGACTTCCGCGCCATGCCCCACCAGGTAGGCTTTCCCGTCCGGCGAATGTTCCATATCCTTGCCAAAATCGACAAAATGCGGCGATCCGATCTTGACCGGATGCCCCCACATGCCGGTTTCCCCAAACAGCGGTTTCGCCGGGGTATGTGGTGTATCGTCCCAGGTCTTGCCAAAATCCTTGGAGATTCGAAAACCGACCAGCGGACCCAGCCACGGCCAGTTGTAATCGGTATCGCCGTAGCGGGTAGTTCCATCCGGCGCGAGGCAATACGTGCCGTAATACCAGATTCCCTGGTAGACCAGGCTGCCGCAGGGATAACGCCCCTTGTAAGGCGAAGCGTCTCCCCGCATCAAACCCAGGCTATACACCTGCAGGTTGACCGGATCGTCTCCGATCATCACTGCCTGCCCGGTGGTCGCATAAGCCCCCTCGCCGGAGTTGGACGACTCCCGCCCGCCATCCAGGCGGGGGACGGAACCGTCCGTCCACGGCGAGTAGAGAGTCCCGTCCTCCGCCCAGGAGGGATACCAGGTGTCGGCGAAGTAATAATCGCTATGCCGCCCGGTAAATGCTACGCCGGTTATCTCGCGGGAAGGTTCGAATGGACAATCGGCTGGAGGCTGGGAAGGCCAGATTCGGCCAGGATTCGTCTCCTCCGCGAAACCGGTTCCCATCAGAACAGACAGGCTGGCAATTACGATAATCTCTTTCCAATCAATACGTTGTTTCATTTTTTCTGTTTCTCTTCCGTATGAGAATTTACCGCAATCATCCATTTCAATTTACTCTCTAAAGTGGATTCAATATTTCGTTTTACCTGCACTTTCATTTCAACAAAACCGTCGTAAGGCGTCTAGAGTCGAGGCGCTTGTTTCGGCGGGAGGAAAAATCATAGATTCGATTTGACTGGAAGGCTCCTTTTCTTTTATACTATAGTTAGAGACGATCGGCTCAAGTTGAATGGGTTTCGATATCCGGCGGGGAGAGAAAAACGATGACGAGCGCAAAACAAGGAACCGCGATCCTGGTATTATTGATTGGTTTGTGTGGCCTAACCGGCGACGCCTACGGCGATTTGATCGCCATGGCGAAGGGTTCGATCGAAGGCCGCGTTCTGGAAAATTCCGCCCGCGTTCTGGTCGTCGAAACCGTCGCCGGCGAATATGTGGTAGTCCAGAAAAACCAGGTTCAATCGCTCGAAAAAGAGACCGAGCCGGATTTTTATTTCCGCCGCGGGCAATTCTATGAATCGCAGGGAAACGAAAAGCGGGCCATCATCAATTACCTCGAGGCCCTGAACCGCAATCCCAACCATACAAAATCCAAAGAACGCATCGAAAGCATTCAACTTCAGAAAAGAAAAGACCAGTGGAATTCGCATGTAAAAAAAGCCGAATCCCACCTGGCCAACCGTCAATACTGGCTTGCGTTAGATTCTTTTCAATCCGTACTTGATATGGAACCGGAAGATCAACTTGCGCGTCAGGTTATCCAAAAAATGAGCGACACCCACGCCCGGATCGCGTTCCTCTATTACGATCACTGCGCGGATGAAGACGCCATTCTCGAACTGGCCAAAGCGGAAGAGTTGAATCCCAACAGCGCGGAAATTTATTATATCCTCGGGCGTATCCACGAGACCGATCGGAAATACGATCTGGCCCGCCTCGAATACGAGCGCGCTCTCGAGATCGATCCCAATCATTCCCGTGCCCGCGATCAGTTGGACAATCTGATCGCCCAGATCCGTATGCGTTATATCCGATAGAGTTATCCGCTCTCATTCATCCCGCTTGGTAATTCCCACATCGGGAAGAACGGAAAGCGTTTCCGGAGGATTCACTCATGGGGAAATCCTTCCTACGTTCGGCTGTCCTCATCGGAATGGCGCTCGCGTTTTCGGTTTCCCGGGCGGAAGAACCCGTTATCCCCCCCCTATTGGTCATCACCGACCTGCGGATCGTGGGCGAATCCTCGGAGGCGGAAGCCAACGCCTTCAGCGACTTCCTGCGCTCCGAAATCGAACGAACCGGCATGTACCGTATCCTCAGCCGCTCTTCCATGCTGGCCATTTTGAAATCCAAGTCGTTTCCGTATCCCTGTTACGATCTCCCCTGTTTTGCCGCAATGGGCAAACTGCTGGGCGCGGATGAAGTTCTGGCGGGAAATTTCAAGCGATGGGGCCGTTCGGTCGAAATCACCCTCCGGCGCATTCACGTCGAGGAAGAACGCTTTCTCAACACGATCCACCAGACCGCCGCTGTACTTGATTCTTCCGGATTGATGGGGGCATGGGGACGGCAACTCATCAGCGAAACCTTCGATATCGATCCCCACCTCCTTGCGCCGCCGGGTGGAGAATCCACCATTGTCAATGTTGATGCAAAACCCTATGCCCTACCCGAATCCATCACCCGGAAATACCCAGGTATGATTTACATCCCGGCCGGCGTGGTAACGGTCGGCTCGCAGACCGGCGATCCCTGCGAAATGCCTCCGCACCGCGTTACCGTGGAACCGTTTTATATCGGGAAATACGAAGTGACCAACGAAGAATACCGCGAATTCGTTGTGGAAACCGGCCGCGAGTCTCCCTCGCACTGGGTGGGAAACACAATCCCTCCCGGCCTCGAAAAGCACCCGGTAACCTGGATCTCGTTCGAGGATGCGGAAGCCTACTGCCTCTGGAAAGGGGGGCGGCTACCCACCGAAGCCGAGTGGGAACGGGCGGCGCGGGGCGAGACACAGCGCGTCTATCCCTGGGGCAACGAATTCGATCCCAACCGCGCCAATACCTGGCAGTCGGGACGCCGGGGAACCGCCCCGGTCGGCAGCTATCCCCTCGGCGCAAGCCCCTTTGGTGCGGAAGATATGGCCGGGAATGTGTTCGAATGGGTGGAGGGTTTTTTTGAACCGTATCCCGGCTCGCGTTTCCAGGTTTCCGAAACCGAAAAACACTATCGCATTCTTCGCGGCGGTTCGTGGAATTTCAGCGAATACTACGCCCGCACCACCCACCGCTTCTCTCGCTCGGGCGGCGACAAAAGCCGATCCTTCGGATTCCGCCTGGCCCGCAATCCGTAAAAATGCGGAATGGATTCATGCGTTAATTTCATGCTCTATCTTCGAAAAAGCCAATCATTTCTAGCTTTTTCGAAACGTGTAAATGAACGTAATTTCGAGAATCTCTCTAGCGCGTAATACATCAAGTTAACTCTGGAAAACGAAATGTTTATTTGGGTGAGTTGCCACCAATGGTAAAAGGAAATCCGGCCCTTAAGAAACGTTAGGCTGCCGTTGAAAGATCGATCCAATGAGGGAGGATGGTTTTGAGGTTGCGAAAGTCCGCATCGGTCGTGATAAACCTTTGACAGTCGTAATGGGCGGCCAATGCAACATGGATTGAATCCATTGCTTTCAGCGTCTCTTCTCGCATGATCCGCATAGCGTCCTCAAAAAGGCTTGCATAATTGGGCAGGAATTTTGTCTTGTCAAACAGTTTGTTGTACATCGTAATTAGCGATTGGTTTTCGTCTCGATAGTGTTTGTAAAGTGTTTCCATCATAACGGCTCTGGAAGTACACAAATCCCAACCGTCTAGTATTAGCTCTTTTAATTGCGACTGGATGACGCTCTGATATTCAGGCTGTCCTTCCATGCGCGCAATCCAAATCGAGGAATCCACGTAGGCAAGCATCGCTTACCCTCTCAATTCGTGAAGGTCGCGAATGATTTCTTCGTGGGTGCGTCGCGGGAAGTTCAGCGCACGGGTTTCCTCTACAATCTTCTCTATCGCCTCCCAATCCGTTTCACGGGTAAACTCTCCTTGCTCTTGTTCGGGGAACGAAAAATAGAACTTTTTCCCCCTCAGTTCCGGATCGCTCACCTTCACGAGACCGTTTTCATCAATTTCCGCTTGTACGATCATCGATCGACTCCTTTCCATCTTTTTATTTTAGCCGAAAATCGATCGTCGTTCATCAGAT
>CAZFOX010000511.1:0-4498 GCA_964520565.1 uncultured bacterium
CTCGGTTTCAATCAAACGATGGATTTCAATCAGCCGTTTTTGCCGATCGTCCATGTTGAGAAACTCCCCTGCGTGCGATTCAAATAGGCGAGTAGATGCCGAAGCGTAGCGCTGCCAGGTATTCGCTACGCTTTCTTCTTTTACACTCTATCAAAGTTGGCATACAGTGTCAACATTATTTCCGGCCTTTGTAACATAAAGACAATTTATGTTACCCGTTCGCAGGATTTCGGTTTTGAGGAGCCGAGTCTTATTCCAAATACCCCATTACACTTTGCCGTAATGCGTCGGCAGTGAAGCGAAGAACATCGCGGCGGGATTCGCTCGGAAAATCGATCACCCGCACCACGTCCGCGTAACGGGCGGCTTCGGGTTGCAACTGGGTCAGGCGATTGGGCAGACGGAATAGCAGATCGTTATTGATGTAGCTTTCTTTCTTTTCGGGGAATATAGCGAAATAGAGAATCCCCATTTCGACCAGATCGCTGAAGAAATGGGTTCCAAGCGAGACGTCGGGGACGAGATCTTCGCGCATGCTGACGATCTCGCCCAGGATCGAAACGCGGCTGATCTCGGCGAATGAGACCGGTACGCCGAGTGAAGGAGTGGTGGTTCCCCACCGCCCCGGGCCCAAGAGTAAAACGGCGGGTGGTGAATGGGTTTCTTCCGGCTGCCGAGTCAGTTTTCCGATCAGGCGGGCGACCGAATAGCGGTCGTTGTGAGGCAACTGCCCATATTCCGCAGGAACGACGTAGATAATACGGCCAACGCGCTCGGCGTAGCTCGTTCCGATCACCGGGCCGTTTGCGGCTATCACGCGGCGGCCGTCTTCCACAACCGGCGGCGTGTGATGAATAACGCCCGATCCCTTGGGCTGAAAGGGGCGGCATTGAAGAAGATTGATCCGATAACGATCCGGTGCTGTAAAGTTGACAGTGAACTCGATATCGACCGGATGTCCGTAAGCCTCTTCCAACGTGTGCATCATTTCTCGGAGATCGCCGAGGAATTGGGATTGCGCGAAAAGATCCTTGAAGTAAAGCGTGGGGGGATGTGCGGTATCGTGGCTTTGCGAGATCGCGCGGAAATAATCGTCCCGCGAGGTAAAGAGTTCGACCGGCAAATCCGGGCTTTTTTCTATCACATCGGTGAAAAATTCAGTCTGTTTCCGATTGGCGGCCAGATCGAGAACGTCGACTTTTCTCTGGGTGTAGCGTCTCACTTCGTTGGGAGTGCTCTCCGGACGCAGCGCTGGTTCATTGAGCGATACCAGCCGGGTGTAATCGTCGTCGGAGCGTTCCACCGCGCGCGTTCCAAGGCCGAATACGAGTCGCACAACACCTGCCCGGGGATCGATGGAGGCATGCCAAACGTACGGATTGTATGAGTATCCCACTCCAGCAATGTGAGGATAAAAGAGATTGCCGTAAAATGAGCCGGAAACGCGTTGCACCAGAAGAGCCATTTGTTCGTCTACGTTCAGGAGTCCGCGCAAGGCTCGGTAAGAAAGCGCTTTTTCACTCATGCTGCTGGCGTAGATCGTTTGTACGGCTTTCAGAAAGAATTGTAAGCGTTCCTCGGGCGATCCCTGATTGGCGCAGAACACGCTTTCGTATTTTCCCGCGAAGAGATTCCCGAAATTGTCTTCCAGCAGACTGCTGGAACGAACCACGATGGGCGTCTGGCCGAAGTATTCCAGCATGGCCCTGAACCGTTCGATCATATAGGCCGGGAATTGCCCTTCCATGATTCGCTGGCGTGCTTCTTCGATGCCTTCCAGGAATCGTTCCGGATCCTTCTGGCGCTTGCGCACCCACCAGCAATCGTTCAGTACCAGATAGGTATAAAACACCTCCGATCCGATGTAAAACGAATCGTGCGCCTCCAGAATTTCCGCCCATTTCGGATCGCTTTGGAGCAGTATCTTGCGCCCCATCAGCATCCCCACTGTTTTGCCGCCGATGAAGCCAGTCCCGATCATGCGCTCCCGGATTTTCATCAGGTCTTCCAGGGTTAAGAAGCGTTCCGCCAGACGGGTGAAGCGTTTCTCGCGCGTGACAGCCATGCGCAGAAGTCGATGAAACATCTCCTTCACTCGGCTCGCCGGTCCTTCGCCGCGCTTGTGCGCCTGCAGGACTTCATCCGCTTCCACAAACACCCGGTTCCAGACGCCGATCTGATAGAGCGCCGATTCCAGTCCCTGCCGGGGCGCTGATGTCAACACCTCGGAAACCAAACCGCTTTGCATGATGGGGATAAATCGATCGCCCTCCCAAAGATGAAGTCGGTAGAGTGTGGGGGAGTAACGGTTTTCCACTTTCAACGGATGAACGTATAAGCGGTTTTGATACCGGTATACTTCAAGCAACAGCTGGGTGGTTTCGCCGATAGGGCCAGCGGCGTGCGTGGAATGATAGTAGCGAAGAACGGCAAAGTAGGCGATCGCGCCGCGTTTATACAGGTAGGGGCAGGTGAGCATGAAAAAGTTGCCCACCATCCGGTCGCTATAGCATTCGCGCGCCAGTTCAGAGAGCGTGTCGAAAACATAGCAGCCGCCCTCGCCGTTCGCGTCGATGACTTCATGGACTCGCGAAAGGAAGGATTCGAAACCGTCCTCGGGATGCAGGCGATGAATCTCCGCCCCGGCGTCCTCGGGAATCAGAGGCGGGTGAGATGCGAAGCGGAAGTAAATCAGTTTTTCTCCCTTTTCCCGGGCGCTTTTATAAAACGGTTCCACGAAAGACTGATAGTCCTCGATACGATCCACTTTCCAGACGACGTTATCGCCGCGGGTCAGGTTCAGTAGAACGCTGTCCAGGCCGGGTAGCCCGGTGCTGTGAGGTGGACGAGCCGGATTCATTCCTATCTCCGATCCCAAGAAGTTCTTACGGTTCTATATCCTAAACCGAAGGGGAATTGAAAAGCAGGTTTATATGAAATGGACTTCACCGCCCCGGTTTAATGTCTCTTTCCCAGGCGCGCAGTAAGGCGCGGAGGTTGCTGGCGGCGCCATCGCGGCTCTCGGCGAGGTTTTTCTTCTCTTCTGGATCGGCGTTCAAATCGAAAAGGTATTCCGTCAGCGTTTCTCCCTCCCGATCCGAAATGTATTTCATATCGCCGTCGCGAACCGCCCGCCAGGTGCGTTCGCCGCGGCGCGTCCTCCAAAATAACGTGCGTTTGATATCGGCGCGATCGTTTTCGAGTTCGGCGAGAATATCGATTCCATCGAGAGACCGCTCCGGCTTCACTCCTGCAATGCGGGCTATGGAAGCAGTCAGATCCATCGTAATCGCTAATTTGCTGGAAGAAATTCCCTGCGCAATTCTGCCCGGCCAGCGCACGATACAGGGAACGCGGATTCCGCCCTCGAATAAGGTTCCCTTGCCTTGTGCCAGGAGGCTGTTATCTGCATACGTAGTTCCCCCGTTATCGCTGCAAAAGATCAGAAGAGTGTTTTGGGTCATACCGAGCCTGTCCAGCTCTTCCAGAATCAGTCCGATCCCTCTATCCATCCGCTCGACCATTCGAACGTAGACCTCTCGCGAACCCTGATTCCAGTTCTCTTCGGTCAATGGATTTTCATGGGGAGTGTCGTCAGCCTGATAGGGAGCGTGCGGAGCCGTATAGGTTAGATACAAGAAGAAAGGAGTTTCCGTTTTTTGCCGTTGGATAAACTGCAGCGCCTCTTCGGTTAGTAAATCGGTTAGATATCCATCGCATCGAACCGGTTCGGTGTTTCGGTACAGCATCGAATTTCCGTCCGGTTCGGTATGATGGAAGTAATCCACCGCTCCACCAAGCGGGCCAAAGAAGTAATCGAAACCGTAATGGGTAGGATTGAATTTCGCTTCGTAGCCCAAATGCCATTTTCCAATGACAGCGGTCGAGTATCCGGCTTGTTTCAAAAGGCGGGGAATTGCCGCTTCCGATACGGGAAGGCCCAGATCGTGTCGTTCTGCCAGTCGAATCGCGTCGTCATACCGTCCTACATTGCCCAATCCTATAGCGCATTCCAGTCCCCCAGCGCGTTGCGGGTAACGGCCGCTCAACAACGCTGCGCGAGTCGGTGTACATTCCGGGGCGTTGGCGTAAAACTGAGTGAATTGAACTCCCTGCCGGGTCAGGCCATCCAGCGCGGGTGTGCGGAGGTCGGGCGCTCCATAACACCCCACGTCTCCATAACCCAGATCGTCGGCCAATATAAAAACGATGTTGGGAAGTGTGTTTTTTTTGAAAGGATAACATCGGCTGGGGTGAGTCAAAAAATAAGAAAGTGCGGCTCCTGTCTTTAGAACATCGCGTCGAAGCATCCGTCGATTCACGGCGTTTCTCTCCTATTACAACGTTTGCACTATATATCCTTCCCGTTCGAGGGCGTGAACGATTTCCTGGACGTGATCGCTTCCACGGGTTTCCAGTGTGATATCGAGAAAGGTTTTGCCCATCGCCGCGTTCATGAAGGAACGGTTATGGTAGACTTCGAGCACGTTGGCGTTAT
>CAZFOX010000512.1:0-4480 GCA_964520565.1 uncultured bacterium
GAAGGCAGATAAACAGATTCCCAGAAAGAAAAGGAAGAGCAGGGATCTTTTCATAAACTTAGCCGTTCTTTAGTACATAAATCCAACGTCCATTGCTGGATGGAGTGTTGGAAATAGTCAGGATTCCATCCTGGAAAGTGTGAGGAATGCGTTCTCCGCGGCTGCCCGGCGTGGGACCTTCGGCGATGCATTCTATATCGCCACTCTGAACGCTGATCGGAAGACGAACCTCGCCAATCCCATGAATCTGAACCAGATACACCGCACCTCCTGGAACGTATCGGTTTTCTGGAACCGGAGCAAATGATATCAGGGGAAACGGTTTATCGGCGAATGAATATTGTATGCCATCGATAGAAATACTTTGGCAATCGTGTCCGGCGAAGGCGATCAATTCGCCTGTCTTGCCCACTCGATAGCTGAGGACTCGGCTTCCATCATATGAAATTGCATGTCCATCCATCTTCATTTCCTGAAGGTGGATCGCTTCTGAAGGTGGTGGACACTTTTCCAAATATTGCTTATCCCGATCTTCGTTACGGGCAAATCCACCGTCCCAGTTTTCTTCCACCGTCTTCAAGTGGTTCGCCAGTCCCACGGCTCCGTTGGGAAATCGGCAGACGAAATAATCTGTCGTACGCGATAGGAATTCTGTGTTATCGTTGACGCCGGTGAATTTTCCGCTGGCCGGGTAGGCTCCCAAAGCGGCAAGGATATCGAACCAGGTATGGATATCGTATCCAAGGCTTTGCGCCTGATCGTCGCGGGGGCGAAATCCAAGGAACGTCAGCGAGCCGCCGGTTTCCAGTTTTTTATAAGTTCCCACAATCTGATTTTGAACCGACGCAACCGCCTGCGACGAATCGCGGGGAGAGACCGGGTAGATCCGATCGACGAGAAAATGGGTCATGACGATCTGCGGTTCGATCTGTGAGAAGAGGCCGCCAAATTGCACTTTTTTTCCAACGGCAATCCGTCCTTCGTTCAGGCCGGGATCGTAGTCCACTCCAAAAATCTCTTGCCAGCGCGGGAGTATATTATCGCCTTCCCGCGATAGAACCGGAGGAGGTCCCGACCAGATAACTCTGCCGCCAGCCGCGGCGAATCTTTCGATAATATCCAGGAACCGATCAGAGGGGAATGGTTCGAAGGCGATTGTCAACGTAGTGAATTTTCTTCCTGCTATTTCAATCGCTCCACCTTTTATTTCTCCCATCTCCAGGAGTTTGGATTGCGTGATGTAATTGGCATAAGCGTATTGAGTCATCCAACTGCCGAAATGTTCATCGACGGCCACCAGATCGATGGGATAGATCGTCAAGACATCCACATCGCGATGCTGGATGTCCTGAACGATGGAGAAGGCGGGCGCTCCCGATGCCCCCGCCGCCGAGACCAGTGAAGACCGCCGCCGGGCCAGTTCGCTCGGCATCCCCCAATGCGCCGCATAAGACAGGGGAATCTCGTTGATAATTCCCGTGGAGGAGGCCAACGCGATGCCGGTGTAGTTACGATCCAACCATCCGCATTCACAGTGATCGTTTCCGTTGCCGGTGAGAAAATCGCCCCAACGGAAATAGTCCGAACAGGCCGAAGCGGCCTGATGCACCGTGTTCGACCAGACGAAATCGGAGGTGTATTCGTAATTACTGCGATAGTGATGCCCCTGGCCGCCATCCCACAGGTCGATGGTGGGGCTTTCGGCCCAGGTTGCGTGAGCGACGGAGTGAAGCAGATAACCGTAGCGCTTTTCAGCGTGCTTCTTGGCTTTGGCGAATAGATCGACCACGCCATCCTGCAACATGCGGTAATAACGAGATCGGAACAATGCCGTTCGGCGGATATCTTCCGCAGAAGAGCCAAAAACATGCTGCATGGGCTGTTTGGCCAGCATGTCGTTGCGGAAGTCCTCCTGCCCTTCTGTAAAGTAGATCATAAAACGGGCGAAATCGGCGAACTCCCCACCGTATTCCTTTGCGAAGGCTTTGGCGAATCCATCGCTGACATAACGCATGGCGAACTCGCCGTTATCGTGATGGTTGAAATAGCCCCAATCCTGCTGAATGTGCATCTCATCGGAATAAAGCGCGTTGAGTTGGATGCCCGCGTCAACGTATTTATCCACCAGATTCTGCAGAAACGGAAAGGCATTATCGCTGAAGTAATCCATCTCCGGCGTTTTATAGTGTTGCACGATCAACACCCGATCCAGCGGGCCGATATCCTTCATGCCTTCGCCGTATACGCGGATGTGTTCCGCCCGGTAATCCCCCCGATCCGCCGCCATGCCGGGCCAGCGTTCCACCTGGGCGGTAGGCGTGATTTCGACAATGTCGTGAGGATCGACAGCCAGATAAGGCGTTCCACCGATGCGGCGTTCCTTGAAGGCGAATACGCGTACGCCCGCGTCCTGCAAGAGAATCGCACCCTTGTTATTGGCCCATTTCTTTTGCTGCCAGAGTTGCACACTGTATGCGCCGGTCTCTGGATCGCGGAGGCCCTTACGGTAATGCATCCATTTCCCCGATTCGCCGGTATGGTGGGTATACGCAGTTCCCACCTCGAGAGGGCTCAGCAGACTGAGTTCCAGTCCCAGGCCGTATCCTTGCGCGAATTGGGCGATTTTGGCCATTTTCTCGATGTATTCGTCCATATCGGGCGTGAGTTTACGAGGCGTCTGTTGGCCGGGGCGGTATTGGCTGAAGAATTGATCGAAGGCGATGATGAGCGTGCGGTGCGCGTGTAGCTTGGCGCGTTCACAGATATCGCGCAGGCTTTCCACCTGCTTGTTGAATGACGTGCTTAAATCGATTTTCTTATCAGGATCGGTGAGGTCTTCTAGATCCTGGTCGTTCACTAATATGATTCCCGATTTCCCCAGTTGAAACGCCCAAGGCCCTGGGTAGCGAATCAATTCCCCTTCAAAAACCTTCTCCGGCGTTTTCCCGGCGCTTAAATCGGCACAGACCTGCGTATTATTCAACGCCACGAATCCCAGCAACAATATTAAATACGAATAAGTGTTGAAATAGAATCTCATCAGAATCCATCCCTTGTTTTGGTATGATATCGTTGAAATACAAAACCTTTTGCCTATCGAGACCATTAACCGAATTTGCTACTATACATTTATCCTGTTTTCGATCCCAAATCCTCCCAAGTAATCACCTTGGGTAAAAACGAGTGCTTGTCCCAATCGTACATTGCTTTACGTCCCATAATGGACATGAGGGTGGATACACGCGCCGTTTCCACATGGCTAAGTGGTTTTTCGTTATTTTGGATATGCCGGGCGAATGCTTCCAGTTCGTGCGATGTGCCATAGGTCCAACCTGGCGATTTTTCTCCCACTCGTTCCGGTTTTCCTCGATCCGGTTTGGGATAGTACATACCTTCTACTAAATCGATGCCGCCCTTGCTTGCATAGACCCATAATTTTTCACCCGTAAATGGCGTGCACGTATCGAAGATCTGGGTATACTAAAAAACGACTCCGTTGGAGAATTGAAACGCGACGGAGGAATGATCTTCCGAGGGATACCCTGAGGGTACTTTTTCTTCAAAACTGGATAATCCCATTGCCACGCATCGGGCCGGATGTTCGCCTTTCATTACCCACTGCATAACATCCATATGATGGCATGCCTGCTCGACCAGTTCACCCCCCGATATTTCTGCATCCAGGCACCAACCCGATTCGCCCCAATCCCAATGCCACTGGCCTTGCAGGTAGCGGATCGTTCCCGCTTTTTCCGCATGAATGGCTCCGATTGCTTGTTGAAATCCGGGCGCGTATCGCCGTTGAAAACCGACCTGATAAATCCCTTTGGACTTGCGGGCGGTCTCGACGATTCGATCCACTTTCTCCACGGTGCTTTCCATCGGTTTTTCGCTGAAACAATGCAGCCCGTGTTCCAATACAGGAATCACACACAGAGCGTGATTGGCGACTTCAGTGGCCACAAGACATGCGTCCAAGCGTTCGCGATCAAGCATTTGCCGGAAATCCGTATAACTTTTTACCCCTTCATATTGCTCTTCGCAGATGCGCATAGCTTCTGCGATCCGGTCTTCGCGAAGATCGCAGACTGCCGCCACTTGCAGGGCCGGGATATGGGTTATGGTTTTCAACAACTGTTGTCCACGTCCACCGGTTCCGATAATCCCGATGGCGATTTTCTCGTTTGCGCCAAGGACGTTGACGGCGGGAATAACGACTGCACCGATGGACGCCGCTTTCAAAAAAGACCGCCTTGAGGGAAATTTGCGATCCATGTTATTCCTCCAATCGATCGATTCCAAATTTTACATTGTCAATAATCAAAATTCATTTTCGTCCCCAAATTAGAGATGGAAGTTCTTAATGAACAGACTAGTAGAGTGGCCAACAAAAAGTGTCGAGTTAAAAACAACGATCCGGTTTTCAGATTGCTTCACTTCGTTCGCAATGACACGAACGTATCGCAATGTCATTGCGAGC
>CAZFOX010000513.1:0-4472 GCA_964520565.1 uncultured bacterium
AGCGCCATAATTTCCTCCTCGATTAGGTCGATACGAACGGCTGTATCCATTATGCAAAAAACCGGGAAAAGGTATATTTCTCTTTTCCATTTTCCACTTTCTTTCTCGATTCAACCGATACCAGGACATTCTTTTCCCGCTGCGTTGTCTCCCATTGAGTTACAAATGAAAAAGGGAGTAATTCAAAAACAGCCATATCGATTCAAACTCTCTTTTCCGGCCATTATATACATATAAATATTTGTAAAATCTCAACATCTTATCAATATTTACGTTAGGGCGATTCCATTAAAACAGAATAGAAGCCAGGATAGTGATTTGGTCTTTCGCATCAATTATTGCGAGAATTGGTACAGGAATTGCCCAAAAGACAACAAAATCTTGTTTATCTGGAGGGTTCTTATTCACCATGAAACTGACCGGAAAAATCTTAATGGCATTGATAGGCGGATTGACTCTTATACTGGCTGTTTCTCTCTACTTGCAATTTATCCATACAAAATCCAACATCCAAAACTATTCTCAAACCATATTATCAATTGTTGAACACCGGGAAGAGACCAATACCCGCCTCCTCTGTGAAGCAGTCGAACGTTCATTGGGCGATTCCATCGAAGAAGGCGATATGGAAAAATTTGAAGCACTCATACAACAACTTAAACATACAGAAGGGCTTCTCGAATTTTCCCTGACCGATGAAAAAGGTAAAGTCGCCTTCAGCACGTTGGAAGAAAAACAGCAAGACAGAAAAATGAACGAAAATATCTGGAAACAGATTCAGGAAAACAAAAAACCGGTTTTCCTCAACACCCGCGAAGCGTATGAAATGTATTATCCCAAGATCGCCACAGCGAAATGCATCGACTGCCACGAATGGAAAGAGGGCGATATCGGAGGGGTCTCTTCTTACAGGTTTTCCACGGATGCTTTACAAAAAACGGTAGCCGCCGCCGATGCTGCCACCTGGCAAATTACCCGGTCTTCATTGAAAAGCGGTGGCGCGACGTTCGCCGGTATAATCCTGTTTTTCATCGCTGCATTGACTTTTAGCATCCGATGGCTCGTTTCGCTCCCCCTTCGCCGCAGTCTCGGGCTGGCGCAGGCCGTGGCAGCCGGCGATCTCACACAACGAGCAGAGATCACGACAAGGGATGAAATGGGAATCCTGGCGCGTGCCTTGAACGAGATGTGTGGACGCCTGAATCAGATCATTGCCGAAATCCAAAATTCCGCCTTCCAGGTCTCTGCAGGCGCGGAGCAACTCTCCAGTTCATCGCAAACCCTGGCTCAGTCGGCCAGCACCCAGGCTTCCAGCATTCAGGAGACACACGCCTCCATCGAGGAATTGAATTCCCTGATCGAACGAAATTCCCACAAAGCTCAGCAGACCAGCGAGATCACCGATCAGGCATCTCAGGAAATCGAAAATGGCGGAAAAGCAGTTATTCAGACGGTTCAGGCGATGAAAACCATTTCCGACCAGATTCGCATCATCGATGATATCGCCGATCAGACCAACCTGCTGGCTTTGAACGCCGCCATCGAAGCCGCCCGGGCGGGCGAACTGGGCAAGGGTTTTGCGGTGGTGGCCGTCGAAGTGCGGAAACTGGCCGAACGGAGTCAGGCCGCCTCCGCTGAAATTGGAAAACTGGCGGTACAAAGCGTGAAACAGGCCGAAGAGGCGGGCGAGATGATTCATCGAATGATTCCCGTCATTCAGGAGGCCTCCCGCCTCATGCGGGAAATCACCGCTGTCTGTGCCGAACAATCCGAAAGCGCCTCTCAAATCCGCTCCGCTCTCTCTCAGTTGGATACACTGACTCAAACCAATTCCACAACCAGTGAAGAGACCGCCGCCGCCAGCGAGGAATTAACCGCCCAAGCGCAATCCCTGCATGAAGTCATCGGATTTTTCCATATCGGTAAAACGGTGATTCAATCGGCTTCCCCCACTCCGGGCAAAAGAGCGGTGCCGGTTCGTTCCACTCAAACCAAGCCTCGCCCGCTCGCCATTGCGCATTGAAATGAGCCGATAGCAGTATCGCTAAAATCGATGGAATCCTTCAAAGGGAAAGGCCGATCGTCAATCGGCCTTTCCCAAACATCCCGCACGGAGATGACTATTCCTTTTTCTCTTTCGCATACGATTTCAGCTCGCTGGTTCCCTTGTCGGTCTCGCCGTTGGGGCCTTGAGCGGTATAGATTTCCTTAACCAGGCCATTCACTTTGGGATGCAGCCATTGTTCCCGCTTGGTCGTGATCTTCATTTCATTGCCGTCCTGCCCGGTGAAAGTCGCCGTTTCTTCGTAAACAACGTGAATGCAATTCTCGAATTCACCGGCGGGAACCTTGACCGTTTCGTCTTTCACTCTTTTGGCGGTCATCACGATAGGAAATTTCCAGTCTTCCCCGAATTGAAATTCGCTCTCGAATTTCTTTTCTTCATCCGGCTTTAAACCCATCAGTTCGTACGGATAGGCCGGTTTCACATTCGAGACGCGGTCTTCACCGGATTCGATACGGTCGTACATCCGATCGGCGCTAACGGCTCGCTTCCCCGCCCATTCGTCGCCGCTGCCCCACAGTTCCTGAATCATCCAACGCTTTGCTTCGCCTTCGCCTTTGATCTCCATCACTTCGCGGGTTCGATCGCCGCTGATCGTAAAGTCGGGCGGGCGCATGGGAACCGCGCCTTCATGCCGGTACACCCACTTTTCACCCACCGCATATGGATCGCCGGCTTGCGCGATCCCCGCCATGAATACCGCAATCAGAATCCCCAGGCTGGTTACAACAACACTCCTCATCGCCATGATCCCTTTCGTTATTAACAGATTTCCGTCTCCCCATGGAGCGGATATGGTACTCGACTTTCATTGACCCCAGTTCGGCATTTCTCCGTATGGAATCGCCAGTTCGTTTTGAATGGATCGTAAACAGGGTTGGAAGCCGCCGATTTCTCCATCATAACCCCTGTCATGTAAACGAAGTGAAGCAACCCCGTGTCGGATATCAGCAATCCTGCCGAATGGCCGTATTTCCAATCAAGACGAAACGGCAAAAAGTCATCAACGTAAATTCGATCTACAAGACATCGTAGATCGATCCAAGCGACTGGTACAAGATATAACATGAGTTTCGTCTTCAAGTCACTTTTTGCCGAATCATTTATCAAAAAACCAAAAAACGATCGAGAAATGAAAAAATGGATGATATAATCCCCTTTCCTTGTATTATGTAGTGAAAAACCGGCCATGAATAGGGAAGGTAATTTACCATGCCTGTACTCTTCTGTTTACACAAAACAACGATTGCCCGATTCGTTTGCTTATTCCTGTTTCTGTTCTTATCGCCCGGTTCGATCGAACGTGCGCTCGCGCACGAATACGCCATCGGCGCGGATCTATCGTTTCTCAAGCAGGCTGAAGACGGTGGTTTTACCTTCAAAGACAACGGAACAGCCAGGCCGGGTCTGGATATCTTCAAGGATCATGGTTACAACTGGATTCGCCTGCGTTTGTTCCACACTCCCACCCGCCTGCCCAACAATCTGGAGTATACCATCGCGTCAGCCCAGGAAGCCCAAAAACGGGGATTCAAGTTCCTGTTGAACTACCACTATTCCGATACCTGGGCCGACCCCGCCAAACAATTCATTCCCAAAGCCTGGGAGGGAATGACGCACGAACAACTAGTGAACGCGGTATTCGAATACACCCGCGACACCATCATCGCGTTTCGCCAGGCCGGCGTCCTGCCGGATATGGTGCAAATCGGGAACGAGATCGTCAACGGCATGCTTTGGCCGGACGGCAAGATTCCCGACAATTGGGATAACCTGGCCGGTCTGATCCAGGCGGGCATCAACGGCGTCGATGCCGGGCGCGGCAACCTTCCCCGACCCAAGATCATGATTCACATCGACCAAGCCGCCAACAAGGCTCGCACGAAATATTTCTTCGATAAGTGGCATTCCTACGGCATTGATTACGACGTGATCGGGCAATCGTACTATCCCTGGTGGCATGGAACGCTTCTCGACCTGCGCGAGAATTTCTATTTCATGGCGACCGAGTATCAGAAAGAGATCATCCTGGTCGAAGTGGCTTATAACTGCGAACCGGCGGAGTATCAGAACAAACTCGCCCCCTTCCCCGAAACACCCGAAGGCCAGCGGGATTTTCTCGATGAGGTGAACCGTATCGTCCTCGATACGCCGCATAATCTCGGCAAGGGCATCTTTTGGTGGGAACCGGCGACGCGGCGAGGAGGCCAACGAACCCTCTTCGACCGCGAGGGAAACGCGCTTCCCGCCATAACCGTATTCGACCGGTTTACAAGGAAGTGAGGGTTAGGAATAGGCGACTTGTTTGTATGAAATCGAATTTTGTTGATGAATCTATGGACAAGCGAGAGAAAGAAACACCATTCCGAAAGATGGAGAATAAACCTGGCATAGCCTGTCATCTCCC
>CAZFOX010000514.1:0-4445 GCA_964520565.1 uncultured bacterium
GGTGGCCGTGACATTATAAACGACGCTTTTTAGGAGTGGATCGTAATAACTATCCGGTGAAAAAACGCTCATTCCTTCCTGTCCCGGCTCGATGGCCGTGACTTTAGCAACGGCCTCTATCGGCATGTGTAGGTGTATCACGAAGGATTTCAGGTTCTCCACGTTTTTTGCCGTAACAAGAATCGAGAAATACCCATTCGTATCGACGACGACGGGATTCATATAGATTTCGGAAGACGATCCAGAAGAAGGATCGAGCGGCGATAATGCCAACAAAATGAATAGGGGATAAAACGATCGGTGTCGGTTCATCATCGGATACTCCCATCTTCCCATTTGTCTCTTCGCATTATGGAGTCACGATCGAATTGGATACAGGTTGATTTTCCTGTCCCTGTGGATCGGCTGGGTTGGATTCGTTTGACACTATGAGAGAGTATTTTTCTGATTCGAGAAATTTGGAAATAAGAGTTTTGAGTTTTTCCTCGAACTGAGGATCGTCTTGTTTTTGTAAAGTCCGTATATAAGAATAAACCTGGGCTGCACCTAAATATTCATTCTTATTTTCCAGAAGTTCTGCATATTTGTGATAGAGACGAATGTTGTCGGGAGAACCCTTCAGATCGATAATAATCTCTCGTTCGTCGGATGGATTGATTTCTTCTGCTTTTTCTCCACTTCTCCGATAGAGTTCTATCAGAAAGGGATTAATCGGCAATGGGGAAATAAGACAAAATGCGGCGGCGTTTAAGCAAATGTTTAATTCGCGTTCTTCCATTTCCCCAAAAGCCGCCGACCGGATCGATTGCAATACATTCTGGGCATACTCCAAACGGATGAGATGCGAAATGTCGAGCATTAATGCTTCGATAAGCCGTTTCGCAGTTTCTTCATCGAGTTTGTCGTCTGGCTGAGTATCCGCTTCGCCCGGCAATAAAATACTGCGTTTCAGTTTGTCTTTCATAACGCGGGGGTATCGAATGATCTGGCAAAAGCGAAAGCCAAAGGGACGCGATACTTCTTGGAAAAGTACCCTGGCATGGTGTGACATAGTAATTAAAAAGTCTTTATCGGAAGGAGATATTTCATCGATTAACTTTTTCCAATCATCGTAACTGAACGAGCCGTTGAGTATTTTTTTATAACTGAACGAGAAGGGTTCCTGCTCGAATAAAAAAGCAGAAATTTTCTGCCCTAAAGTCATCGCATACCAGATCGATGAAAGAATGAATGTGCGGATAGCCGGCGATTCATGCAGTTTCTGGCGGGAGGATACGGTTGAGATGGTGTCCGCAATGGCCCATAACAGGGCGCGTTTTTCACGTTTGATTTTGGCGTTCTTGGCGAGGGACGTGTAGATATCCAGAATCGATTCCAGATTTATTTGTTCGGAGAGTTGCTGCACGATCGTGTTGATGATCCGATCGTCGTCGACGGTTTGACCGCTCATCGAAGCATGGGCCATCATGGATCGGTGATGGTTGTCGAGCATCTCCAGGATATCAAACGGATTCATCCGACATTGGGGAGCGTATTCCTGTAAAAGGTTCAGCAGAATCGGTGTATTACGCTTAGGAGCGGTTTCATCGGCCATTTCTTCGCGAAGAATGGCATTTTCTTTTTCACCAAAAAGGACTTTCCCCCGGTGGGGAATAGAATGACCTTGCTTCTTTTTTTTGTTTTTGCTCATAGATTTTCTTTCTTCTCTTGTTCGTTGGATGAGTCGTCTTTTTCTGTTTTCTTTAAATCGCCCAGGTATCGTAGAGAACCGCTGCCCGCTTTCTTTTTACTGCTGGATTCGGCGCTTCTTCGGAGAGAAGTACCGTCTTGTTGGGGGAGAGACGGTGTGGTCGCTGAATCGATTATACCCGGCATGGGAATGCGATCCATTTCGGGAAGCGGCAGATACCATGCCGGATTTATTTCCTTCATCGTTTGCAGGGTTTTGGATGGGATGCCCAGAATCGTCCATCGCACGGATATCGATAAATCCCCATATCGCATGTTGAATAAAAAATCCCGGTCTGTGATCCCCGGCGTGAAAAAGTAGGTCAAGAATTCGCTGGTTTCTGTAACGCGAATGATGGTGAGGGGCAGGGTAATCCAAATGGCTTTGTCATTGGATAAAATCAGATACCATAGTGGATCCTGTCCGGCCATGGCGGGCTCGTCCACCCGAAAACCCAAATAATACCGCCCCGGATCGATCTGGAGTCGGGGGCCGAATTTTAATTTCACATTTGTTTCTACAATTCCCATGCGGGAACCGAATATGTTGTTAAAGTGTTCCCGGGATGACTTATCGATTTTTAAAGCAGCCATCCGGTCGGCGTCCCAGTGAACGGCTCGAAACGATAACTGAATTCTCGATCCGTCTCGTTGTTCCAGCAAGGTAGTGATAACGGGAGTATCGACGTTCCGTCCGGGGGCCGCGCCATGACTGTATGGGGCCAGGATTAATAAAATCACCAGCCCAAGAAGGATACTCTTCATCGCTCGATACTCCTTCCGAAAACCAGCATACCTTTCAAAAGAAATGGGTCGTTCTCTAGGAAAAGAATGTGAGATAAGGCTCTTGATTGGCTTCGCGAACGATTAATAGCGCTAGTTCACGCGCATGATAATCGCCCCACATCGATGCTTCTCCTCGGGGGATTTTACTCCCATTTGGGATCGTATCCCATCCATTCGGCCGATGATAAATGGAATGAAGAATCAATCCTTGATGGCCATCTTCCTGGCTCAGATAGGGTTCATCGAAGAGGGTTTGGGCGACGGTTAATCCGGCGCGGTAATACATGTCGCCTTCTTCAACATTTCCGTTCTTCTTCAGATAATGGCCCAGACGAATCAATCCCTGGGCGGCGATGGCGGCCGCCGAACTATCGACCGGTTCGAATGCGTTAAAAGGATCGGCGGGCCGATGCAGATAATCTATCATGCGTACCAGACCCGGCGCACCCGTATCCCAATAGGGAATACCGTCGGTCGGCGTATTGGCAATATAAAAATCGGATGTGGCTCTCGCCGCCTCTAGATAGTTTTTCAAAACGAACTGTTTACCCCCGAACGGTTCCAGTTCGGTCTCCGAAATTGTGGCGATATATTCTAATTCTTCCGCAAAACCGGTCATCGCCCATGCCAGGCCGCGCGTCCACGTCGTGAATGGCGAATAACCCTGTTGAGAACTGGGGCAACGAAACTGACCGTCGTTACGATTGAAGATGCATTCATGCACTGTCCGGCCGCGAACGTCGTAGGAATCTCGTCCGTTTCCATAATAGATATTGAAACGGGCGGTGGAAAGCGCGTGTTGAATCCCCCGTTCCAGAAGAGAAATGGGTTTGTCGCCTTCTCCCATCAGAACGTGGCCCAATTGATGGGAAAGGCTTAAGATGCGCACGGAACGAATGGTGTCTACAAATAAGGAGTGGGGGCCGTTAAAGGAATAAATATAGCCCAGGCCGTATGCATTGACCGACCATCGCGAGGCTTGAACGGCGCCCGAAAGTTTCAATGCCAGTTCGTAAAAGTTCTTTTCCCATTCGTTGTCCGGAATACGTCCTTCGTTCATCAGCCGGCGCAGGTTGCCATACGTCGATATGTTATTAAATCCATGATCATGTACGCCGGTGTGGGACACATGAGGCGCCATTCGTTCCAGGGTATTCCGCCGTCCAATATGCAGGAACTCTTCCTCGCCGGTGGCATCGTATTGCAACAACGCCGAACCGTATTGAAATCCCTGCGTCCATTCCGTCCATCCACGGGTTGTATATTGGCCCCGATCGGTAAAAACCGGCGTTCCTTTCGAATTATCCCACGTTTTTTCAATGGAAAGGATTTTTTTCGCCGATAATATGAACAAGCGTTCGATTTTCTTCTTTAAATTGGCTGGTTCAATGGAGGAAAGAATCTTCATCAAATGGTATCCTTCTCTGGAAGAGTACTCATGATCTCTTCGTGGGCAGGATTTCTGAAATAATGGATGCTGCTTTTTTCAAGTCGGGAATCCGATGCGCGGCGCTGACCGATACTCGAATCCGTGCGGTCCCTTCGGGTACGGTGGGAGGTCGAATTGCGGCTGCAACAATATTCTTTTTGAATAGAGCGTCCGCACACAAAATGGCGCGTTCGCTTTCGCCAAGAAGAATCGGAAGGATGGGCGTGCGGTTATTTCCGGTATCGATACCCAACTCCTGAAGAGACTCTTTCATGGCCGCAGTCGCATTCCTTAACCGGGCGAGGGGTTCGCTGTCTGTGCGAATCCGGCTGATGTTAAAATGCGCCATGGCGGCAATCCAGGGAGAAAGGCCGGTTGAATAAATAAAGGAGCGGCAATAATTAATCAGGTATTCGATAATGGACTTCGTGGCGCATACGAATCCACCCTGACAGCCGATGGCCTTACTGAGTGTCCCCATTAAGATAATGTGTTCTTCCCA
>CAZFOX010000515.1:0-3435 GCA_964520565.1 uncultured bacterium
CGATCGCGCTGCTGGGGATTTTCTTCGCACGCCTTTTATACGTCTGGGTTCCGGTCTTGCCCGCGCGGATGGCGGAGGCTTTTGCCGCTCCGTACAGTGTGCTTTGGAATAAATACCGGGTGGATGAAATTTACGACAGCGTTTTCGTGCAAAACTACTTGCGGCTCTGCCAGGCGGCTCAATGGTTCGACGACCGGATACTGATCGCCGGACTTAATGGGCTGGCGCGGCAGACAACCTGGGCGGCGGATCGCCTGCGCCGCATTCAGACGGGATCGATTCCCCACTACGCGCTGGCAACGCTGGCGGGTATGGTCTTTCTGGTGATTGGATTGCTTCTATGCTTCTGACATTGATTACTTTTTTGCCGTCGATCGGCGCTTTGTTCACACTCTTCTCGCCGAAGAACCGGCCCGAATCCGCCGGGTGGATCGCTTTCGCGGCGTCTCTGGCCTCGCTGGCATTATGCGCGCCTCTGCTGTTCTTATTCCCATACGGCGAACCGGGATTCCATATGAGCCCGGCGCTGGTGAGTTGGATTCCCGCGCTGGGTATCGATTTTAGGGTTGGAATAGACGGTCTCAGCCTGGTTCTGGTGGTTTTGACGGCGTTGTTATCCACCCTTTCCATATTGGCGTCCTTTACAAGCATTCAACATCACAAGAACGAGTTTTATTTCTTTATGCTGGTGCTGGAAACCGGCATGTTGGGAACCTTTATCGCACTCGATATGTTTCTGTTTTTCCTGTTCTGGGAATTGATGCTGATCCCCATGTATTTCATTATCGGCGTCTGGGGTGGCGGGCAGCGCATCTATGCCAGCATTAAGTTTTTCCTCTATACGGCCTTCGGCTCGGCCCTGATGCTGCTGGTGATTTTTTTCTTGTACTTCAAGGCCGGCGAAGCGATGGGCGGCGTCATGTCGTTCAACATCGAAAATTTCATCGCCCTGAACCTGGAGCCCGCCACGCAGAAATGGCTGTTTGCCGCTTTCGTGCTGGCATTTCTGATCAAAATGCCTCTCTTCCCCTTCCATACCTGGCTGCCGTACGCTCATACGGAAGCGCCGACCGCCGGTTCGGTGATCCTGGCGGGCGTGCTGCTAAAGACGGGCGTGTACGGATTTCTCCGGTTTGCAGTTCCTATCTTCCCTGCGGCCGCGGTGGCATTTACGCCCTGGTTGATGGGACTGGCGCTGATCGGAATTATTTACGGAGCGATGGTGGCGATGGCGCAGCGCGACGTGAAGCGGTTGATCGCCTATTCGTCCGTCAGCCATATGGGGATGTTACTGGCGGGGATTCTGGCCTGGAACGTCGAGGGTGTGGAGGGAGGCGTTATTCAGATGATCAATCACGGCCTCTCCACCGGGGCTCTCTTCCTGATCGTGGGGATGATCTACGAACGCCGCCATACCCGCGACATCGATCAATTCGGCGGATTGGCGAAAGTCATGCCGGTCTACGCCACCTTTTTTATGATTTTCATGCTGTCCTCAATCGGATTGCCGGGGCTGAACGGCTTTGTGGGCGAGTTTTTAATTCTCGTCGGCCTGATGGGAACCTCGATTGTCTGGACGTGTTTCGCCGCCTCCGGCGTTGTGTTGGGAGCGGTGTATATGCTGTGGCTCTATCAGCGCATGATGTTCGGCCCGATCCGGCTGGAAGCCAACCAGAAACTACTCGATATCACGCGCCGCGAAATTGCGGTGCTATTGCCGCTAGCGGTTTTTTGTTTCGCAATCGGCGTCTATCCGCTTCCTCTGCAAAAAACCATCGAACCGTCCGTGAGACAAATCATCAAGACGGTTCAGCCCTACCTGGAAAATTCACGTTGGTATGAATCGCCCGAAATTCATGTGGAAACCGGCGAAGCGCGATTGCCGGAATGACGTTCTTTGTATGAACGATCCGATGATTCCCTGAAACGATTTCCTGCGTTGCACCGCACTAATCCAACGGAAGAATCTCTATATTGCGAAATTCGACCGGGTGGCTTTCGGCCTGCAGGGAGATATATCCCTCTTCAATCATTTTGGGAGTGCCGCCGTCCAGGAGTTTTTTGGCGTCTGGATCGCCATCGTCTAATTGCGGTTTTTCGTATTCCAACACCAGTTCGCCGTTGATGTAATGACGGATCGTACCGCCGCCAAGAACCTCCGCTTCCATTTTCACCCATTGGTCGCCGTGGAAGGTTTTGGAATGAGAACTCGTGCAATGGCGGGTTACCAACTGGCCGTCCATGACCACATGGGTGCCGGGCGTGCAGAGGTTGCCCGTCGTTCGTTCATCTTTGCCGTTTCCCCCTAAAATCTGCGCCTCGATGGATACGGGGAATTCCTGTTTGATCCCCATCGTTTCAGGCGGTTGGCAATGTAACATGATCCCACTGTTCCGTAACGCCCAATCCGGCCCGCCGGGACACTGTTCGCCCACAAACCGGTATTCGAAACGAATCCGGTAATGCGAGAATTTCTCTTTGAAGAAAATATGGCCGTATCTTCCGTCAAACTTATCGTATTGGTCAAAAGAGACCTGGAGTAATCCGTCTTTCACCCGGAAGGTGTTTCCAAAGTTTTCACCGAGTGGGTAACCGGTGATCTTGACCGTCCATCCATCCAGATTCTTGCCATTAAAGAGACTGATCCACTTTTCGCTTTTCGCCTTCTCTTCTCCCATCGCGAGCGCTGGCAAGGCCAGGATCGCACAGAGGAGAAACAGGATACGGCCAGGGCGGGATGTCTGTCTCGAAAGATATAGGTTGTCTTGGTTTACGGTCATTGCTTGGAACTCCTTCAGGAAATAGAGGTAAATCCGCTTCCGCCTGTTACGCATTTTCTGCCGCGATACCGTTTTTTACGTTGGACGACAATTTGTATCCTTCTTCATATTGCTGCCGGAAATAATTCCGCACCTTCTGCGGATCGAATGTCAGAAACGTTCCGCCGGATTCGAAATGCTGAATAAAGACTTTGCCGATGGCGTACGAAAGGGCCCCAGCGGAAAGCGACGTACTTGTTACACCGATAACGCCGTTTACGATCGGAATGGATTTTAAAAAACTGCGGGATAGCCAGTTCCCCAGGAACACCGATCCCAAACCCCCGATCAAGGGAACCAGAACGTTTCGTACTCGATTCTGGGAAAAGGGAATTTCGTACAAATCGGCCAGTTGTTTCAACATCCGGATCTGGAATCCGGCGATTCCGATCCAATCGATCCAGGGAACAGGAATCAGACCGATGCCCATCGACCAATACATGTTGCGATTCACGATCGCCAGCGCTTCGTCCTGATGGGTGGGAACCGTTTCCGCCGAAACGACTTCCGCTTCCAGGATCATTTCTTTTTGCGATTCCGCATTCTCGGGTTGAGCGGCGAATTGACTGAAATCTTTCAAGTGACTTTTTGCCATGACATCATCTCCTCGATCCTG
>CAZFOX010000515.1:3445-4433 GCA_964520565.1 uncultured bacterium
ACCAGCGCCTGAATTTCGCTATAAGCTTTCGATAGAGGATAGGCGTTTCCCACCCAATCGGCGAGCCCAAAGCAATCCACAAAAACGCTTCGCTGGCCGATTTCGGGTCCGACTGGCTCCTCGAATCCCTGCAGCGATTCGGCGATTTCCCGGCCGAAAGAGGTTCGGCAATCCACGCGCGAAGGAATCAGCAAGGCGCGGGGTGCGTTCTGGCGGTATTTCCGCCCTTCACGAACCAACGCCAGCGCCATGCCCGTGGAGGTGAAATCGGCTCCCGACGGCGTTACAGGGATTACAAACAAATCGCACACCGCGATAGCCGCTTCGGTGGCTTCGCGAGTATGCGGAGGCAGGTCCAAAACCGTTACATCCGAAGGATCGGATTGGATCTGGTGGATCATGGATTTCGCCTGTTCGGAGTTTTCGATGGGAGTGAATTTCAGTTGAATGGGCAGCGTCCCCCGCGAGCACCAGTTGGCCGCCGTACCTTGCTCGTCGGCGTCGTATAAGGTAACCGATTGGTTGCGCTTTGCCATTTCGCAGGCAATGTGGACGGCCAGGGTGGTTTTCCCGACTCCTCCTTTTTTATTCCCCACGGCGATGCACTTCATACGCCTATCCTTGATTGACAAGGGTGTCCACACAAGTCCAAATCCCGGATTGTTTCAGCAAGAACATCCTGGAATGGCCGATTTATCATACCAAACGCAACGGTTGTTTTAAATCCTGATTGGAGGCCATTGATTTGACTGGTGGATATTGCCGGATAAAAAGCATACTGGGAACCAACCGGCGAATCGGATCGTCATAGGATTGCTTCGCTACACTCGCAATGACATTGCGTTGCGTTCATGACGTTACGTTACATTCGTGTCATTGCGAACGAAGTGAAGCAATCTCAATTTTTTACGTGGGCTTTCACTCGATACTTTCCTGATGATTCGGCAAAAAGTGGCTTGAAGACGAAACTCACGCTATATCTTGTACC
>CAZFOX010000516.1:0-4405 GCA_964520565.1 uncultured bacterium
CTATCTGGCTTTCATTGGCCCCGATGACCAGAAACTATGGCTCTTCGATGGCCAGACATCTGAATGCAAGATATTAAGCGACGAAAAAATCATCGGTTGCCGATTTCTGCCCAATGGGCGGGAAATCGTTTACGGCATAGAATCAAACGATAATAGTGACGATCATGCCGATTTTGAGAAGATCGATATTCTTTCTGGACAACGTGATCGGCTGGTTGACAATGCCTCCTTCTATTTCGATATCTCTGGAGATGGCCGATTCTATTTCTACCTCAAAGAAGATCCGGATCGTCAGGCTGTGTGTCTCTGGCAAAAGGATTTATCGAACAACGAAGAAACATTGCTATTCGGCCAAAACAATACGGATATCCAATGCCTGGACGCCAATGCGAACGGACAACATTTCTTGATCGCCGACGATCAAAATACCCTGGGACTTTTCGATAAAGAAACAAATCAGTATCGCTGTTTGCGAAAAGAGGAAACGAAAACCCTGCTTTTCCCCCAATGGCTGGATGAAAACCGTTATGTCTATTTCGAAGAAGAGAGTAACAGCGATGAAGGTATACTGATTCTGGACTCGATCGACAAATCCAATCCAAAAACTCTTTGCGATTCGGTTTTCATTTGGGATTTACCCTCCCTGAACGCAGATAAAAAATCCCTGATCGTTACAAAGGTGTTTGAACCGGATATTAACTTCCTTGTAAAAATCGATCTGGAAACAGGAAAACAAACATTACTCTCAAACGATCCCGTGGGTTCTACCTGGGCAACACTCGATCCAGCAGGAAATCGGATGGCTTTTCTCTCTGGAAAAGAGAATTCTGCCACCTTCCATATCCTGGATTGGAATAACCATAAAACAGAGGTTGTTTGGCGCGATGCCGAAGAACGTTTAATCGCCATTTCCCATTCGCTACAGCAAAACAAGGAATATCCGCTTGCGATTAGTACCTATCGGGATTTGATAGACAAATACCCCAACAGTCGTTTCTTAAATCTGGCCTGGTTTCGGATGATGCAGATTTACTTGACTCCTCCCTCGGTCGATATCGATAAGGCTTTTGAGACGTTGAACCGCATGCCTGAATCTAACCAACTTGCTTCTTCGATTTTTTGGAGCGAAACCGATCTATCCGCCACCGATCCGAGAGAGGATTGGATAGTAAAATACGGCACGAACGAGGCATACAACAAGTTCGAGTTTAATACCGATTTGACACGCGATCTTTTGGGATTATCTGTAAAATCATCCGATAAACGCCTATTTTTGAAAATCGATTACAATTCAAACCGCGATCTTTCCGGCCTGACCTTCGCCGATACGGTGATCCTCATGGATTACGATACCCCCAATGAAGGATTCCGAAAAATCGGCGACCTTTCCGAATGGGAACGGGGAGCGGAACGGATCATCGTTCTTCGTCATTGGTATCCGCACGGTACAGAGAGTCAATACGACCTTAGCATTCTTAACGGAAAGGGAGAAATTGTCACTCATTTTCTCGCATCGGGATTCGCACCGCCTCAATTACCCCATTTAGAAGTATTTGAAATTCAGGGATTTACAGATACACTTTTTCTCTCGATTGCAAAAAACAAAGTAACCGATCTTCTTCAACCGGTGGGGTTGGCAACGCAAGATTCACAGATAACAATTCGAAATACCCCCAAAAACGATGTCGGCTCGATCGTACTCTCTATTTCCAAAGACATGCTGGATTTAAATACCCCTAAAAAAATGTTCATTCAGATATGTACTCTAAAGGGTGGAATCGAGAGTTTTGAAGGAAAAGAACGCCCCATCACCGCTTTGCACGATGAAAAACCCATCTGCGATGTGGCCGACGCTTTTGGAGAAGAAAATACAGAAAAGAGAATTCTCACAGAATTTCAGCCCGGCAAACCGTCAGTCATTCGTGGTTATGCAGTAGGGATTGATTAAGTATTAGGAAGGAAACCGAATATCGTCAGCGATTGATTGCTTACCGAGATTTCGCGAGGTAATAAGAGAATGGGATCTGTCTGGTTAAAAAACCAGCAGATCCCATAAAGCAGTAGGGGAATGGTTGTCCGATAACAATATCAAGGATTAGAAAAAATGTCCGTTAATTTTACGAGACCATTTGCTCGACGCGCGGGACGGATGCAATAGCCAGGCAATGTTTCACGGCATTATAAATCTGTTCGGGAGAAGAATCCCGCGTGATTGTGAATGAAGCGCCTTGCGCGGTAACATCGATGGATCGCAAAGGAACGCCGGCTTTGGACAGTAATAAAACACGAATCGACGACCGCGCCCTCCGCAGAAGGGGAAGAACCTTATTTCCGTGATAGGTCGGCATTTGATCGTCATAAATAATCAAATCGGGATTTTTAACCAACGCCAATCCCAACGCGTCTTTGGGAATCCCACTGTGAAAAAAAATCGCATCGTGGGGTTCGACACTGGCGCGTACGTTTTCCAAAACTGTGGAATCCGCCGTGAGTAGCAAAATCTTTTTCCCTGAAAACACACCTTTGTTCTTCATCGGATTCTCCGCGCCCTTCGTTGCCGGAATGGACGTATTCCTTAATTCCTATTTAGGAATATAACATAAGAGAAAAAGAATGTCCGAGAATTCGAATGATGGATTTCTATTCAATCGCCCAGGTTTTTTCAGGATTATGTGTCACGAGGGACATTGAATACTGGGATTGTTGCGATTAATTTATCCCAAAAAGAATGGGATTATGCTTACCCGGTAAATTAAAAGGCATGTAGTAATTTCATGCTCCTTAATTTCTGCACATCTAAAGAATAAGGATTCGCAAAAAACACAGATTCCGACATTTGAGATCGTAAAATGACTTTCCTCTATTCCAAACCGTTTCGCTTGTTTTGGATCGTCTTGTTTTTGATTGCCGTTGCAAGCGCCTATGGAATTCATGCATTACGATCTTCTCGATTGCATGCATTGTTTGAAGGACCACCCCACGTGCGCCAACCAGAGAATCCTTCTTACTACAATCGGGTAATCTACAATCTTCCGGATATTCCCTCCGCGGAGAAAAATGCGAATTCCAAAATGTTGAATTCTCCTTTCGCCACCGATTCAACTCAGGAAGATATCCCATGGGTTGATGGGGAAGCGCGGGATGAAGTGGAAGCCGCGATGCGCCAATATACCAGCCAAACGCTGACACAAGATAAATTCCACCAAGTCCTGGATCGTTTTCAATCTCCAACCGTGTATCAGGATCGAAAGCCTGCGGCCTTTCTTCAAATATCGAATCCACCCGACGGAGCCGTATATCCCCCCAATCTATGTTCACCCTATGTGGAGTGGGAAGATCCTCGGAATAATCTTTGGCAAATCATCCTGCGTTCACCCCATGAGAACAACGAACATGTCTTTTATTCCGAAATCAGGCGATGGCGGTTCCCGGACGGCATTTGGCAAGACCTTTGCAAAACTGCCCGTGGTAAAGAAATCACGGTTCAAATACGCGGGATTGTGCGCGATGCCGACGGACAACGCGCGGGAACCATTCAGGCGACTCCCGAATGGCGGCTGAAAATAGCCGAAGAGGAAGCGGATAATCATATTGTATACCGCCTGGTCGATCCTCCTTTCAACTCGTACAAAACCCCGGATATTTTTGTGCGCGATATTCGGAAAGACGAACCGGAACTCCTTCTATCGGCACGCCGCCAATATTGCCTGAACTGCCATACCTTTTCTTCCAAGCAGGGGAATACGGGCAAACTGGCCATGCAGGTTCGCAGTTTAGTGACTACCATGCACAAACTTCCGGTTTACCTATCGATTTACGACATGGATAGACGAACGGGATATAAAGTCCAACTCCCCTTTGAAATCCAGATGACGACCTTCATGGCCTGGTCGCCGGACGGCAATCAGCTGGCGTATTCCGCCAACCAGAAAGTGGCCGCCATCAAACCGATCACCTTTGAAACCCAATTGGCAGGTATGGCCACCTCCGACATCGCCATTTACGATACTGAACGAAACGATACCTGGCTCGTTCCGGGGGCGTCCGATCCTAATCAGTTGGAAATCTATCCATACTGGACTCCGGATGGGAAATCGATGGTCTTTTCCCGCAGTCCGGTCGGCCAGCATCCCGCCCACATTCTTTTCGACCTTTATACCATATCTTTGGATGCAAAAGACCCATCGGCGGCTCGTCCCATTGAGGGAGCGTCTCATAACGGACGCAGTAATTACTACTCCCACTTTTCTCCGGATGGAAAGTGGTTTTCATTCTGCCAATGCGATGGAGGCGATCTGATCCGCGCGTCCAGCGACTTGTATCTGAAATCCGGCGATCTAACCGGACCGGCAATGCGGCTGGAATGCAATTCGGATTATGCGGCGGATTCGTGGCATAGTTGGAG
>CAZFOX010000517.1:0-4385 GCA_964520565.1 uncultured bacterium
TTGCGAACGAAGTGAAGCAATCTAAAAGCCGGATCGTTGTTTTTTACTCGACACTCTACTGTTGGTCGCTCTACCAGTAACCCAAAAACGAAAAAACTGTAATTTGTTTTTTATCATATTTACCAAAACCGGAAATCGCTCTCTTCTTTTATCGGGGAGAAAAAGGCATTGAATAAGATATTTTGAATAGATTATCCTTTATATACTATTCATTATTCATAATTTAAAATCGAATGATTTCCCCTTGTCCTTTTTGAATCAACATTGAATTGAGATTGGTAAAATTTGGCATAGTTCTTGTTATAAAGAGATATGTGGGCGCTCACTCAGGAATAAATAACAAACTCCACGTCTGCCCTCTCAACCATCTCCGCGTAAGCATCCGGTTAAACTACTTAATACAGTATAAAATTTAACGGAGCGGTATCATGAAAAACGAGCGTCCAACTCGCTTGCACATTCTCTCGCTGCTGAAGAAGAATGGCCGAATGACCTCCAAACAGGTGGGTGATCTGGTCGGTGTAACCTCGATGGGAGCGCGTCAACACCTGACCGCCATGGAAAAAGACGGCCTGATCGCCTCGGAATTCGTCCGCCAGAAAGCGGGACGTCCCGCGCTCTATTTCAAGTTGACCGAAAAAGCCAACAGCTATTTTCCTCAGAGCTACGGTCCGCTGGCGCTGGATCTTCTTCGGGGCATGGAAGACCTCGAAGGCCGCGATAAAGTGGAACTCGTCCTCCAGCGGCGGCGCGAAAAATTGCGTCAGCAATATAACTCCGCTCTCAATACAAACGGCATGAACGGTTCCGAACTCAAGGACAAAGTCGCGAAACTCGCCGACCTGCGCGACAAAGACGGCTATATGACCGAGATGGAAGAAAAGGGAACGGAATTGTTTTTAACCGAACACAACTGCCCCATCCATTCCATCGCCCGCGAATTCGGCGAAGTGTGTCAGCATGAATTAGATCTGTTCAAGGATGTACTCAACGCTCCGGTCGAGAGAGTGGAACACATGGTCAAAGGCGAGCATTCCTGCGTCTACAAAATCTCCCTGAATGGAAAAGGCGTCAACGGGAAGAAAAACGGCAAGGATAAGGAATAATCGATAAACCGCCGAAATCGCCCTGGTTACAAATCGCCTGTCATCCCGTGCCCCAAAGGGGCTCAAGATAATAGCCAGGAGCAATCGCCCCTGGATGGGGCTCCCATCCAAATCAAGACCTCATCTCACCGCACCCGGATCGATCCAAACAAAAACGGATCGTGGGGATCGCCGCCGCTCAACGATTGAATCGTCTCCCCATTCGGGCTTTCCACGGCGCGTATTCCATTGAATAACCATACCGGCTTTTCTCCGGGGGAACCGTCCAGGATGGCGTCCCAGGGAATACCGACCTCCAGGCAATCCCCTCCATTCGAATTCTCGTCGCCGATCTTCCAGGCATGGGGTATTCTCTTCCCCGAAGAGAATGCCAGGGACAGATCCCCATCCTCCACATCGCCCTCATGGATTATCTGCTCGATGATTTTTACGATATCCGAGAAATTGCCGGGAATCAGGTTGTGAGGGGAAAACGTCCTACCGGTGTCGAGCGCCATTCGATACGAATCGAGTACCCGCCAATCCAACGCCGGTCCCATCTCGTTGCCGGATTTGGCAGTCAGCGTCAGCTCGGCGAAATGCGTGTAATCGCGTTGCGGACCGAATAAAATCTGTATCCGGTTCGGCTTCTCCGCCCCGGTTCCCGTAACCAGTACGTACAGATGGGATTCGTCCCGCAGCAGGCGCAACACGGCGGAATTCCCATCCCCGTTCGGCTGGAACGAGAGAATGGGGGCGCGGTTCCAGAGATTCTCCTCCATCGTTCCATCGATCGGGGGAGGCGTCGGCGTGAAAGGAACGTCGAGAAGGCCTTCGGACGTCTGGCCGTCGAGCAAGGCGGCTTCCCGGGCCGCCGCTTGAACGAATCCCGACGCCGCTTCGGGAGACTGGGCGACTCGCCCAAACAACGCGGCCGCGGTTTGCTTGTCGCCCGCATCGCGTTTCATTAGAGCGATGCCGAAGAGAGCGGCGTCTGCACGAATGCGCTGCGTCTTGGCGGTCATCTCCTGCACCCGCTCCACAATCTCCTCCAGCGAAGCGCTGCCAAACAACCTTTCCCGTCCGATGACGTACGCCGTTTCCGGATTCTGTCCCAGTATCCGGTCATACACCGCTTTCGCTTCCTCCGGCTTGCCGAGACTCGCATACAGATCGCTCAATCGGGATAGATAGCCTCCCTGATCGGGGAAATAATCTACAAGAAGGGTATACAAACGGAGCGCCCGCTCCATATTCCCTTTCTGCTGAGAATAATCCGCCCACCAGGCGATAAAATCCTTTGCGCCCAGAGAAATCTTCTGCCGAAGGATGGAATCCACCGGAGGAACCGCCCTCAAATCGCCATACAGAATCGTCTTCTCAGAGACGATTCGATCGCCCCGGAACGAAATGCGCTTTACCGTTCCACGCCGCGTTTGCCAGCAACTCATCAGATAGGCCCCCCGATCCAGTATGAATCCCGGCAAAGCGCGAAACTCTTCCGGGAGACCGTTGGCGAACTCGGGAATCGAACCCACCTTCCGCATGGCTTCGCGAAAGGCGTAAAACTCGGATTCGTTATCCTGAATGGATACCTTGTTGGCCGGCTGGACGGCCACGTCCTTCAACGCCGCGTATTGGCGGTTGCGGTCGATCCCGCCCCGGACTCCGGCATTGATATCCAGCATCTCCCGGATCATCGCGGGACGCGTCGTAATCATCAGGGTCTTCTCGTGGATGCACCAACTCGGAGCGACGGGGATCAGCGGCAGCGGTAGAGTTAACGAAGTGATGGTTGTATTCAAATAGGTTTCCGTCTCTTGCACCATGGGAATTTGATAGGTTTCCACAATCAAATCCACCAACTTCTTCAATCCGTTCTGCGCGGCTTCGGGATCGGTCACTTCCAGAAAGAGCGCTCCCTGATTGGTGGCGATCACACTCTCCAGATCCATCACCGGCCTCAGCAGGCACCAGGAATCGCCCATCCAGCCAAACAAATCCTTCTCCAGCGAAAAACCGGATTCTTCTTCCCATTCGTGCAAGGTTTCCATGACGTGTTGTACCGGCGGATACTTGGGAAGAAATGTCTTGATTAGCATCCAAATATCCTTGGGCCCCAGAATGTTGCCCGCGGACACGGTTCCCGCCTTGCGGGGAAGATACCGCTCGTACGGAAAAGCAATGGGCTCGCGGTTCAACAAGGACTTCACGGTTTCATTTTCCAGCACGAGATTGAGTTTCGTGTTCGCCGTGCTGACCAGGCGTCCATCCGAATCGAGAGCGAGGGTGGACGCATAAGATTCGAACGTATTCAACAATTCACTGACGCCCGATAGCAGGGGAATGATTTCATCCAGTTCGTTTCCAAATTGGCTGATCTGATTCAGGGCTTGCAGGTTTTTAATAAATGCGCCGCCCGAGGCCCCGATCTTGGAAAGGTTCGCGTAAAACGTATTGGCGCGGTCTTCCGGGAGCTGAGCCATCGCCTTTTGATAGATTTCGTTCTCCGCCAAAAATCCCCGCTCCTCCTCCCACAGATCGATCGCGCGCAACAGGAGCGATTTGCTGTTGGATAAGAACAAAACGGAATCTTTGAAAGTAAAAGAAAAATCCAGCCCGGGCAACGTCAGGAGGCTGTAGACCGAGTGAATCCAATACCCGTAATATTCATCCTTCGTCACTCGCACCGACGGCATCAACGAAGCGATTTCCTCCAGCAGGCCGGTCAAAAAACGCTCCGCCTTGGCGACGTCGCCGACCTGCGAAACGTACAATCCCAGTCCCGGAATGGGAATCCCTTCAATCAGAGGATAGAGAGCGAAACACCGGGGCTCGCTGGATAATATCGTGAATCCTTCCGAAACGCCGGATTTTTGCGCCAGAGCGTCCAGTTCGCCTTTCAGAACCCGCCATTCCAGAACGTCCCCCATCAGGGACGACCACTGATCGATGGCCTGCCGGTAATTCGAAAAACCGGCCGTGGGATCCACCGTTCGTTCGTAGCCCCAATACATCAAAGCGTCCGACGGAATCTCTCGATCGAATGGACTGCCGCAGGCCGGGATGGAATAGACGGCCGGCAGAGAAAATAAAATTGCGGTAATCGTTATTCGCCAACACATAATTGGACTCCTGATAGGGCGGATCGAGTTTGTTTCCATCGTTTCTATCGCTTCCCGTTATTCGTAGTTCTCCACGAGTAGAGCGACCAACAAAAAGTGTCGAGTAAATAAACAACGTTTCGGCTTTTAGATTGCTTCACTTCGTTCGCAATGACACGAACGTATCGCAATGTCA
>CAZFOX010000518.1:0-4374 GCA_964520565.1 uncultured bacterium
CCCGCTTTATCGAACAATGAAACTTGGATATCGTATTGATTCTGCGGTGTGTGGATATCCCATAGTTTTTCGGGTTTCCAGGAATGGATAAATACAAAGCGTTCATCTTTGATATTCGCAAGCGTAAATGGAGGGCTATCGAATTCCTTGATAGGCCTGCCTTCGTTCATAATGCGTACGCGGAGAGTGTATTCGCTGTCGTTACGCAATCCGTGAATCTCGGTATCGATCCCGATTTCCCCATTCCGGACAGACGGTTCCACTTTGACATCGGCAATCCGGATATCAAGCGGAGTGCTTACGAGAAAAACATCGCCGCACAATCCCCGGCGTTCGACTTTCCCCTCGATCTGCCGGGCGGCATTGGTATCGTTATACGATTGGATAACGGCCTTCAGCGGCATGGCGACGGTAAAGATAGTCAACCGGTGTTGAACGCCGGATCGGCAGGCCGGGGTGATATCCACTTCGCCCCCCGGAAAGTGGATTTCCCCCATTTTCACGCCATCGATATAGATCGCTGCATAAGAATTCAGATACTCCAGAGATAGGATCACTCGTCGGTCACTCCAATCTTCGGGGATTGAAATCTCACGCTGGTACCAGGCTTGATGGATAGCATCCAGATCGGCATTTTCCCAACTGGGATGAGGATAGGCTTTTTGTGTTTCGCGCCACATATAATCGCCGATTCGGGCAGGCCAGGGTGCAGGAACTTTAATATAACCCCACCCATCGGATGGAATATCCTCGCCGTTTGTCACAACCGGCTGAAATTGCCACAGGCCGTTGATGCAAATCCGTTCCTGTGTGGGTGTTGTTTCGCGATAGGCTGTTTTCAAATTCCAGACAACCTTCACACCCTCGGGCAATAACTCTATCGTTTGGGGCTCAGTGGTTCCGGGAAAAAGAATGAATGCATAACCCCAAAAAAATAGGAATGAATAAGAATTGTTATATCGACTCATTTTCAACCTCGGTTCACCTGGTGATCATCAATCCAGGAATGGACTCATTCGATCTCTATCGAATGATATATGCCATAAGCATTCTCCGATAAAAACGATCCGGCCTTTCAATCCATCATAACAGATTGGTGCACACCCATAAAAGCGCTTTTTTTATTACCCATCATAAGTCATACTGTTTTTGACGATCCCGATATCTGAGAGAGTTCTGTACCCAAAAAGACGCTCCCTACCGCTTTCGGGATATCCAACCTATGATTCGAACAAGATGCCCGCATTCTCTTTCATGTTGGATTGGCGGGCTGAGATAAAACGATCCGTTCGGGAGATATTTGTCCTATGAAAACATTCCTCTCTTCCCGTCTGATGGTTATCGTATCCTGTTTGCCCGTTTTGGGGATTACGGCTGCATCCTGGGGATATTCTCAAACCGAACCGGCTTTGTACGTATTAGACTTCGCCCAGATCCCCTACGAAACTCTCAACCGAAATACCAGCCTGGAAGAAGTGCAGAATAACCGTCTCATCGGCGTTTCATATTTCGGCCAGGGTTACCAAATCCGTTCCGGCGAAGGCCGCCATGGTTCACAGGCGGCCTATTGCGCAATCGACAGTGGCGACAAATCGATGGGGCTGTCCTGGTCGTTCAACCTTTCCCAGACGCATCCCGAACCGGTGCGCATGACCGGATGGAGCCGTGCACGGGATGTGACAGGCAGCCCCAACAGCGATTACTCCCTGTATATCGATGTAATCTATCAGGATGGCACTCCTTCCTGGGGACACAATGCCCCTTTTTCGCCCGGAACGCACGACTGGCAGGAAAAAACGGTTCTGGTTATCCCCGAAAAACCTATCCGTTCCATCAGTTGTTACGCTCTATTCCGCCATCGGCAGGGTCAGGTTTGGTTTGACGATATCGTCATTCAGAAATCGTCTCTTCCAACAAACATGATGCGCCTGGATGGCATCTCCGTCAGACCAGGAACGGCATCCGCTCCATCCGGCAATCCAAGAGCATTCAAAACCGGCGATCTGAACGGAAAGATCGATCCTTCCAATGGGGTAATTACCGCCTTATCGATCCATCAAAAAGAACTCTCGCTTACCGGTATTGCCAGCGGTTTTCTGGTGCGGGACGTGAGCCGGAATTCCGATTATTATCCATTCCCCGGCGGTCAATGCGCGCCGGTGGATTGCCGGTTGGAATTAAACATCGAGGCAAACGAACACGCTTTACACATTCGCGGAGAATTGACAGACCTAAGCGGCCAGCCCCGCGCTCTTAATCTCTTGTATGCCATACCCCTCGATTCTGTGGGAGGAACATGGGGGGATCATGCCGGAAACTCTCGTTCGATCGCCGAACCGGAAGACTACCATTCCTGGATCGAGATCGGCATTGGTTCCAACGGGCAAATTTCCCGTTACCCGTTTGCCTGCATATCGGGGGACGGATTTGGTCTTTCGCTGGGACTCGATATGGGGAAGCCCTGCCAATGGCGGCTGGGATACAGTTCGCAAGCCCGTCTGCTTTACTTGTCCGCCGATTTGGGACTCCATCCCGCAGTGAAGGCTCATCCCTCCAAAGCCTCCTTTGAATACGTCCTCTATTCTATCGATCCGGCCTGGGGTTTTCGTTCCGCCGCCGAACGGTATTATCAAATCTTTCCCGATTATTTTGCCGTGCGCAGCCGCGAGCAGGGAATCTGGATGCCGTTCACCGATGTCAGCACGGTTGAGGGCTGGGAGGATTTCGGATTTAAATATCACGAAGGCAACAACAACGTCGCTTTCGACGACAGTGCCAACGTTCTCAGTTTCCGCTACAGCGAACCTTCCACCTGGTGGATGAATATGAACGCCGATGTACCGCGAACCTACGAAGCGGCGATGGCTCAGGTTCAGGCACTGGCGGATTCTTCATCCAACGCCTCCCAGCAAAAACGAGCAAAATCATTGTTGGCCTCCGGCTCGTTCGACGCCGAAGGGCGCTATCAAATGCAATTCCGAAACGAGCCCTGGTCGAATGGAGCGGTGTTCAGTCTCAATGCCAGCCCGTATTTGCCCGATGAATTCACCAATTCTTCTCTGATGTGGAATCCCAGCCTGGCCGAACAACTCTACGGCCCGTCCGCCAAGGCAACCTTGGACGGCGAGTATCTGGATTCGCTGGAAGGATACGTCACCGCCGATCTCAATTTCCGCGCCGACCACTTTCCCTTTATCACTACGCCTCTGAATTTTACACTCGATACCCGGCAACTGGTGATTTACAAGGCTTTTTCCATCTATGAATTCACCCGGTATATGAGCGAGGAAATGCACTCCCGGGGAAAATTACTGTTCGCCAATAGCGTCCCCCATCGCTATTCGTTCCTTTGCCCCTGGCTGGATGTGATGGGTACCGAAACCAACTGGATTCAAGGCGGGAAGTTCGTTCCCGATTCGGAGGAAACCCTATATTACCGCCGTACGCTCTGCGGCCCGAAGCCGTACCTTTTTTTAATGAACACCGACTTCAATCAAATGAGCTACGCTCTCGTGGAGAAGTACTTTCAACGCTGTCTTTTCTATGGCATGTATCCGAGCATGTTCAGCCACAACGCGGCGGACGATCCCTATTGGAAGAATCCCACTCTATACAACCGCGACCGGCCTCTATTTAAGAAATACCAGCCGTTGATCCGCCTGGCCGCGGAAGCCGGATGGGAACCGGTCACCTACGTACGTGCGGAAGGAGAAGATTTTCTTGTCGAACGATTCGGGCCATCCAGCGGCAACGTGTTTTATCTGACCGTTTTAAATAATGGCCAAAATTCCGTTCCTCTCGTTCTTTCTGCCAGCGGCCCGCTTGAGAAGAAAGGTCGTTGGATCGAGAAACTGACCGGCAAGGAAGGCGAATGGAACCGGGGACTCGAATCAGCCATCGAGGCGGACGCCGTCCAGATTTATCAAATCACCCTGCAAGACGAAACCAGTTCGATCCAGGGAACGCGATTTGACTAAGGGAAAATCGTGTCATAATAAAAGACTGCTTTCCCGTATTCCTTAAAAAAAGGGAAAGAAGATGTCACACATCGCCATTCATTGACTTGAAAAGAAATCGATAAAAGACCAAGGAGGAAAATACCGATGAAGAAGTACCCGATTCAATGGATTTTTGCGCTACTTGTGGCCGTTTCGCCTCTCTATGCCGCCGCCGAGGACCTCATTCTCGATACGTTCGATTATGAAGACGATGCCATTATTTTTGAACGGTATAGCAACAGCGGTTGGCAGGGAACCGGCGATGCGTTTATCTATGACGATGGGCCGGACGGCACCAAAGCGATGGAACTGTACCTGACCTTCGATGGCGGCGCATGGGGTGGCGGAGCGGTTATCTCCGCGCCGCAGGAACCCT
>CAZFOX010000519.1:0-4374 GCA_964520565.1 uncultured bacterium
TCGGTTTCCACCTTATTTTTTCGATTTTCTGTCTAGACAATGGGGGCCACTTTACAGGATACCACTCATTCGACCCACCCATTGTAAAATTCCATAAACCTTGATGGCAACCTGCGTTTTTATAAGTTTTGTTACATAGAGGAGTACCATAACAGGTATCTCCGTAAATATAACATTTTGTCTCACACCAACCCGTCATTGATTTAAATACTTGAAAACAATGACTTTATAATATAAAACTCCACCGAGAACTACTTACGTCACATTCTTATAACCATGTATTTTTTTTCTATCAATAAAAACTTTGAAAAAATACTAAATAATTCAATATGTACGAATAAATAATACCTAATTTATTGCAATAAATACACTTAGGGACTTCGTAATAATGTAATATCAAATAGCAGAATATAGAATAGACCAGATTCCAAGGAATAACGTTATACCCCAACATTTATAAGTAATACATTCTGAAACACAATCAGCGTCACCAGATACCCTACCTCCGTTCATGAAAAAATTCCAATCCAACCGGAAACAGGGGATGATTCCTTTACGATTCACGCCGATCCTGGGAAAATGGAACAAGTGATTGGCGAATTGATTGGCAATGCCATTAAATATACGCCGGAGGGTGGTATTGTTTCCGTGACAATCCAACATAGGATGCGTAAGACACTCACTCAGACCGTTAACCTGATTGTCCAGGATTCCGGTATCGGTATGACAAAGGATGAATGCGCAAAAATTTGGGAGCGCTTTTATCGTACAAATACCTCCAGACGGTTTGCCAGAGGAGGTGGTTTGGGGCTTTCAATCGCCGAGGTATTCATTGAACTACACGGAAGAACCATACAAGTGGAAAGCGAACCGAATCGAGGAACCCGGTTTATTGTTACCCTTCCCTATCAATCGGATTCAAGGAGTTTATGGTGTCTGATGTAACCATTTTAATCGTAGACGATGAAGAAGAGTTACGCGAAAATTTGCGGGATTTGCTCGAATTCTCCGGCTTTCATGTCGTCGCAGCCCAATCGGGCGAAGAGGCCTTGCAGAGTGTCCAACAGCATTCATTCGATGCGGTCATGCTCGATATCCAACTGCCGGGGATCGATGGGTTGGAAACGTTGAAGCGGATCAAAGAAATCCGTCCCGATCTCCCGGTGGCCATGGTGAGCGCTTCATCGGTGCGTGGCGTATTGGCACTGGCCGAAGAATACGGAGCCACGTTAACGATTCTCAAACCCTATTCCCCCCAGGAGATGCTGCAAGCCGTTGAAACATTATTAGCCAAAGGCAGGAACTAAACAGAAAACCGAGTAGGGAAAAAGAGATCATTATGATGGAACGCCCCACACTCTTGATTGTGGACGACGAAGACGAAATCCGCGAAAATCTTAGCGATTTTGCCGAGTTCAAGGGATTTACCGTCCATCAGGCAGGCAACGGCCTCCAGGCGCTGGAGATATTGAAATCGAACAAACCCGATACGATCATTTCCGACCTGATGATGCCGGAAATGGGTGGGATGCAACTTCTTCAGGAACTCGCCCGGCGGGGAAGCGATATCCCCGTGGTGATCATGACCGCTTTTGGCACGATGGAGTATGCCATCGAAGCGATGAAAAACGGCGCCGCCGATTTCATCACCAAACCTATCGACCTGACCTATATGCTGAAAGTGGTGGATAAAATTCTCCAGCGCAGCGCCATGCAACAGAAGATTAAGGAACAACAGCTGCAGTTGGAAGAAGACCTCCGCCATGCCGCCTGTATCCAACGCTGCCTCCTCCCCGAACCTATCGAAAACCAATACCTGTCCATTCAATATCGTTACGAACCTTTGATCGCCATCGGCGGCGATTATTTGACCGTTCACCAATATTCCCCTCAGGAATTGACCATCGCTCTCTATGATGTCAGCGGTCATGGCGTTTCCGCCGCTCTCACCGCCAATCTGGTGCATAACCAATTGCTGCAGCGTCTCGCCGAACGGCGCCCCCCTTCCAATGTAACGAACTTGCTCAATCGTTTTATCACATCCAAGATCGATAAAACTACCATGTTTATCACGATGGCGATTGTGGCGATCGATCTGGAAGAAGGAACGGCAACCGTGACCAATGCCGGACACCCCGATCTCTATTTCTGGAACAAGCGATCGGAGACCATGCAATCGATCTCCTCTCATACGCCACCGGTCGGGATAACGGCGAAAATATTGGGAGAAAACAACGAATCTACACTGGCAATCGCTTCCGGCGATCGCCTGTTTCTTTATACGGACGGTTTCACGGAAGCTCGAAATGGAGAGGGGAATATGCTTGGCAAAGAGGGGTTCAAGGAAATGATCCTTCGACATTGCCACAATCGTCCCACCGATTTTCTCCAAAATATGTACGATGATCTGGCTCTTTTTCGCGCCGGAGAACCGGACGACGATTTAACTCTGGTCGTAATCGATGTAAAATAATGAAAACAAGCCAATGATATTTGAAATTCATGTTTCAGTATATTCTATCAAGGCTCCAAAAGTGATCTGAGAGATTAACTCGTAGAATCGCCTTATAAGAATCTATCATGAGGAAACGATCATGAAGATCTGTCGAAAGAAAGAATCGGGCGTAGTAGTCCTCCAACTGGAAGGCCGTGTGGATCATGGGACTTTACAGGAAGTCTCATCGGAACTCAAAAAAGCCCTAGGTGATGGATCCGGAAAAGTTCTCATCGATTTATCCAAGACCGAATATATGAGCAGTGCCGGCCTGCATTCTCTGACAGACGCCCATAAAATTACCCTCAATGGAGGAGGGAAACTGGCTCTCTGCGCGCCCAACAAAGATCTGATGGAATTGTTTCGCGTGGTTCATCTGGAAAAAAGTTTTGATATTTATCCCACCGATTTTGAGGCTCTGGACGCACTGATCGATTGATGCAGCTACCCGGTTTGTTTTTCCCTCACCCCCAGTTCCCTGTTACGGCCATAATTCGGCTAATGGGGAAAAAATAATTCTCATTCAACAAATCTGAACTTCTCCATTCGATTGACGTTGTTCCCTATGAACGAATGGATAGGAAGAATCAAAGGAGCATTGGATTGAAGGTGGATTGTCTACACGCCGTTCACCAGAACTATCGGGACCTGTATCGGTTTGTATATCGAATGACAGGGAACCGGGAAACCGCTGAGGATATCGTGCAGGAAACCTTCCTGCGCCTCAGCCGGGAAGACAACCATCTACCCACTGAGGACGCCGTCAGGCGCTGGTTGTTCGTTGTCGCCCGTAATTTATGCATCAGTCTGTTCCGGCAAGGATCGCGTATTCTGGATACGGAGTTCGATGAAGAATACGGACTATCATCCCGGGAACGCAATCCATCGGAAGAAGCCCTGGAAAACGAACAAAATCTCCTGGTCCGGCAAGCCGTCTTATCCCTTCCTCCCTCTTTGCGGGAAGTAGTGATCCTGCGCGAGTATGAAAAAAAGAGTTACCTGGATATCGCCACTCTGGTGGGATGTCCGATGGGAACCGTCCGCAGCCGGCTGGCAAAAGCCAGAGATTTCTTGAAAGAAAAATTGCAGCCTCTCATGGAGATACAAGAATGACCTGGAAACTCCCTCAAAATGAAGAACAGTGGTCGGAGTGTCTTTCCGCTTATCTCGATGGCGAGATGGATGAAGAAGACCGGATCGCGCTGGAGGCCTACCTGAAAACCGATCCAACACGGTTGGATCAATTGCAGGCGTACCGGAAAACCGCTGCCTTGCTGCAAGGATGGCAGGTTGAAGTTCCTTCGCCCAACGCAAATTTTCTCGACCGGCTCAAACAGGAGGAACGCGCCAAATCCAGAGAATCCTGGAAATCGTTCTTCTTTCCCGCAATGCATTGGTTTCCGTTTTCCCTGGGTGGAGTAACTGGAGCCATTCTTCTCATGATCTTGCAGAATATTGTCTCCCTGGATCGGCCTTCCAATATTCCGCCGGCATCGATGCCGAGTGAATCGCAACCGGTTTATAACGTCTTCATTTCACAAAACCAGGCCGAGAACCTTTTCAGCGAAGTTACGGCATCGGGTTTGGCCGGACAAATGAAAACCCAACTGCATAACAGTCAGTGGGAAGAAGCAGCCACAACCTATCAAACCATGTACCAGAAATACTCAGAAACCAAAGCGTTTCAGGATTTAAAAAATATCCCTTCCATCCAGACATTCGTTCAAAAATACGTACGAAGCAGGAGCCTTGATTCATGAAAAAACATCCCCTCTTTTCATTGGTATCGATCAGCCTTTTTCTCGTTCTTTCCCTCACAGCCTGTATCACCGACCCGATTTCCTGGAGTCCAGATGGGCGCTATCTGGCTTTCATTGGCC
>CAZFOX010000520.1:0-3167 GCA_964520565.1 uncultured bacterium
CTCGGCAATCGAAAATCCGGTTGTAGGATTCGTAGACCGCGTTGTATTCGTGCGGCCACAGCCGGGTGTCCCGTTCGGGATTCATCCAGGGATGCATGGCCGTCGGCATGAGGCGGCCGCCGAAGGATTCGAGGCGGCGGTTGATGTCGCGGACATGGGTCAGAAAGCGGTGCGCCAGGCCGTCGAGCGCTTGGGCCGGGCCGTTGGTCTTGAGTTCGACGACATGCAAAACCAGTTCGTTCGACCAGCATAAATCGCCGCGATCGAGTTCGGATTCGTACGATCCGGCCACGGAATGGATCAGGCGGTCGGCGATGGGAAGAACCGAGAGTGTATCCCGGTCGACGATCATGTATTCCAGTTCAACGCCATATCCCTCAAAAAGATGCAGGATGGTATCGTTCATCGGTCGGATTATTTAGCCTTTCGTTCCTCGATCCGTTTCAAAAAGACTTCCATGATTTGGTCGTACAACCGATCTTTCAGGATCGCATCCTCGAAACCGCAATCGATGCTGGGATTGTCGTTGATTTCGATCACGTATACGTGGCTGCCAATTTGTTTGAGATCCACGCCGTATAATCCATCGCCGATCAGATTGGCGGCGCGAAGGGCGGTTTTGACGACCAGGGGAGGAGCGTTTTCGATTGCGATGTTTTCGACTTCGCCGTAATGGGTTTCTCCGCGAAAATCGTGCTGCATGATCTTCCAGGCGTTGGAGGCCATATAGTATTTGCAGACATATAAGGCGCGGCGGTCGAAGATACCCACGCGCCAATCGAACGGAGTCGGCAGGAATTCCTGAGCGATGATCAGATCCGATTCCGCGAGCATTGCGCGGACGTAGGCGTGCAGGGTGAATTCGTCTTCCGCCTTATAAACCCCTTGCGAGAACGAGCTGTCGGGTTTTTTCAAGATGCAGGGCAAACCGATGGCTGAGAGGATTTCGTCGCGGTTGTCCTTGTGGACGATCAAGGTTTTGGGGCTGGGGATACGGCGACGAGACATCAATTCGGCCAGGAAAACCTTGTTGGTGCATTTTTCGATGGAAGTGGGATCGTCGATGACGACCAGTCCTTCCGCCGAGGCCCGCCGGGCAAAACGGTAGGTGTGATGGTTTACCTGCGTGGTTTCGCGGATAAAAAGGGCGTCGAACTGGGGAATACGGCCATAATCGTCTTTATCAATTAATTCGACACCAATATCCAATTTCTTGGCCGCCCGGATGAATTTGCGGATCGCCTTCTGGTTGGAGGGCGATTTACCCTCCTCCGGATTCCACAGGATCGCCATATCGAACCGGGGGAGAGATCGTTTCGGAAGGCGGTGATTGTTCGACGTAAAGTATTCCTGGGCGGTCTCGATGACAAACTGGTGATGTTCCCCCGGGATTTCATTGCCCGAAATGGCGCCGATATTTTGAAGGGCCCAGCCCGATTCTCCCTTGCGGAATTCGGCGCGCATCAGGGGTATCTGGAACATTTTGTAGAGATGGTTCGAGAGCCGTTCGTACCGTTTGGCGAGGTTTTTGCCGAAATAGACGCTTAAGGTGAAGCGGTCGGACTGAAGAGGCGTCAGATCCTTGTGAATGATGTCTTCCAACTCGTCCGATACCAATCGGATAATGGCGAAGGATTTCATATCCTGAATCGTTTGGATGCTGGGGAACGGTTTGTGCCCTCTCGCCGAAGCCAGGAGCGAGACGTAATATCCCACGCTCTGGTAACTGTACGTGCGGCACAGGTTAAACACTTTAGCCTGGCGCATATCGCTGTACGTTTGTTCGGTGAGGTAGGAACGAGCGGAAATGATCTTTACATTGGGAATGTTGAGCGGCCATTTACTCGGATTGTTGACAACGATGAGCGTTGACATGGGAATCCCCCTGCTACTTATCTGGTGGCGGCGTCAATACGATCAGATTGGCGTCGTAGGTTAATACTCCAAGAAGAATGGAGGAGATCAGGCGGTTCTGCTTGACCTCGTAGTACTGATTATTCACAAACGGATTGGGGAAGAGCGGATCGGCGACCAGGATATGTCTGGTTTCGCTATCGTAACCGCATAATACAACAAAATGTCCCGAAGGATTTCCCCGAATGTCGTCGAATTCCAATTTCCCGTTAATTTGAATTTCCCGCGGAGTTTTATATAAATAGGTCGCGCTTAAGCCCGTCAGGATGGGGATATCGCGCTTCAAATACTTTTGAATCAGGCGACCCTCCAAATCTTCAAACCGAATCGTTCCGCCCAATTCTACAAAACGCAGGTAGCACTCGGTGGCGAAGCGCAGTTTGGTTTTTTGGGTGAATTCGAGACGGGCGCACAGTTTTTCGCGCAGAGAAATGGATTTGGATTGAAACCAGGCGGGGTCGAAAACGCGGAGATTGTAGGTAAAGATGGTTGCGTTATAACCCCGGTTCAATGCATGGCAGGCCAGCAGAACGCCCAGCGTTCCTCCTTCTTCCAGCTGCGGCACTTCCCGGATCAGATCGTGGAGAAGAACGGGGTCGTTGTAATAATTATAAATCGCGTGGAGGCAGGTCGGGCCACACGTATAATCATCCGGTTGCGGGAGTATCTCAAAAAAGAGTTTCGTGTCCATCTTATGCCGGTTCTGTTTATGCGCCTTTTCGCATACCGGCGTTCCGAACTCATTATTATAATGCGCGTTGGTTAAAAAGAAGCGGGCCGCAAACGATTTTTCGTTTTTTTTTCTCTTTTATCTCCCCGCTACCGGTGTTCCGGCGTTTCCCGCTTCCGATTTTTTAGCAGAAATCCTATCCCGCAGACCGCCATTAATCCGGGAAGGAGAAAACAGAGCAGAGCGGCGGGATTATCGATAGCGCATAACCGTATCAACAGATTTGGGCCGTGGCCGGTTATCCACTGCCAATGGAGGGAGAGGGTGGAGAATTGCGGCAGATAAACCGGCATCTGTAGTAGATAGGGCATAGCCAGTTCGGTGGATTGGGGTGGGAACGGCTGTAACGATCGAGAAAGAAACCATTTGACGGTAAAAACGGAATCCGCGGAAAGTCCCAGAAATTGGATAGATCCAGATATAATGGCCAAAACCGCCCACCCGATGCGTTTGGCCGGACGGTCGAACCAGCGCCGATCTCCCAGCCAGGCCCCAACGAGGATCGCCAGAAAGGGGGTGATTT
>CAZFOX010000520.1:3177-4371 GCA_964520565.1 uncultured bacterium
TCGCGCCCAGATAGGCCACCGCAATCCCCAAGACTCCCCCCGCCAGCCAGGGATTGCGTTTCCAGAGGGGAACGATGCCTGCGAGGGAAAAAATCAGGGGCGGCGAATAGAGAAAGACGCTGCGTCCCGGCGTGAACAGAAAGCCATGCAATCCCACCAGGAGGGGGGTGAGGAAGCGTATCTTCTCCGGCTGATCTTCGTAGCCGGTGGAAACAAAGGAGCCAAAGCGGTAGAGGTTATAGAGCAGGATGACGGAAAAGACAGCCAGCCAGGGGAGCAGGAATACAATCCATTCCTTCCATGCGACCCGGAAACGGATGGGGGGGGAGTGTGGATCGGCTACCAACAGCCAGGCGGCGGCGGGAAGGGTTACCAGGCTATCCAAGCGAGTGAGGATGGCGTAAGACCAGAATGCCCCCGCTCCCAATACCCACAGAAGGGGATGGACGCTCTGCCGGGCGCTTATCAGACACCACACGGCGGCGATAAGGCAAAACGCCGCCAACGGTTCGGTAAAAAACGTCCTTCCGTGCGGCCAGCAGATACACCCCAAACCCAGCAGGAGCGAAACGAAAACGGCGTTGGAAGCGGAAACGTCCAGGCGGCGAAGGATGGCATGAACCAGCGCCACCGTCCATGCCGTCACCAGCATCGTAAACACCGTCATCCAGCCGCGCAGGAAATTCGTCCCTACCGAGGCGGCCGGAGGGGGATTGTCGAAGTAAAGTGCCAGGGAATTGGCCTCGCCGGAGTTGGGGGTTGGATCGAGAGCCACCCCCAGCGCACACCACGGCAGAGCGGCCCAAGGCAGACCCAGCCCATATTGGGCGTATTCGCGCCCGTTTTTACCGGTCTTGCTGGCGAACCCTTCCAAAGAAGGAATCGCTCCACCCTGTCCCTGCCAAAAGGATAAGGTGGTGCGGAGGTTTAATTCCTCGTCAGGGGAAGTCAGGAAATGAGCCGGGCTGAAGAGAAGATAGATACCCAAAATGGTTACGAATAAGGCGATGGATATCCCCAAGGAGGACGATTTGCTCATGGTTTCTTCCTGAAGAGGCGAGCGGCCATTTTTTTCTGTGCGACGGCTAGTTATCTGACTGTTTAATATTGTCGGGTAAAAAACATACTGTGAACCAATCGGCGAATCGGATCATCATTAGATTGCTTCGCTTTGCTCGCAATGACATTGCGATA
>CAZFOX010000521.1:0-4338 GCA_964520565.1 uncultured bacterium
CTTCGATTGGCAGCAGGCCTTCCCCGAGGTTTTTGCTGTTGGCGGTTTCGATGCCGCCGATCTTGCTTCCCCACGGATCGAAGGGGTGAATGGTGACAAGAGAAAGCGTCATGGATTCTCACAATCGTTCCGTGTATTTATACCAAGAGCGCTCCATCCAAGCGACACGGCGAACACGGCCCAAATACCGTATTGATAAGCGGTGGCGATAAGCAGATTATCGTTAAAACTGCCTGCCAGCCACGTGCAATAGACCGCTATAGCGATCCACGCAAAATGGCGCTCGGGTGGCGCATGAGCCTCTTGATAAGATTTCGCCAGCCAGTATCCCATTCCGGCCAGCCACACCAGAAACAGAACGGAACCGATGATTCCCGTATCGATTAAAAATCGGACGTAATCGTTATGCGGCTCCTGTCCCGGCCCGGTTCCATTTTTTACCCGGTTGGGATTCACGAAGGGAGAACTATCCAGGCCGTATCCAACCCAGGGGCTGTGTTGCCAGGTGCGAATCAGGAATCGCCAATTTAAAAGCCGCCAAACCATCGAAGACGTTTCTCGCCCGGTACGTTCGATCTCATCCAGATTGTCCCACTGGGTGACAGTACGGATGCGTTGCCGTCCGGTCGGAGTGGCAGTGAAGAGTACGATAAAAATCCACAGAAGACCTAAGACCGTGTATCGTAACCGGCGGTTTTCTCCGATCGCCAGTACCAAGATAAGGATTCCGAGCATTCCCGCGCCGGTAAAGCTAAAAGTGGAGATTAACAATCCGAGGGCGATCGTTAAGGCAAAAACCCAAACCATACGCCGGTTGCTCCATCGGCATTTCCAATAAAGAAGCCCCGCCATCATCACCAGATAAAAAGAGAACGGATTGGGATGAGCGAAAGTCGACTGAATGCGGTGGGCATTCTGTACCAACATGCCCTGATGAAACACGATTTGATACAGCCCGGTTAGTGCGGGTACAATTAACGATACAAACAGAGCCGCCAGGATTCGGTTCCCCTTTCCTTCCATTGTCATGTGCCAAAAGATAGCGAAGAAAGGAAGAAACGAAAGAAGACGGATCCATTCCCGGATAGAGGCCAGACGCGCCGAACCGTGATTCCAAACCGGGGCAAGCGCCCACGGGATCAATAAAAGCAGCCAGAGAGCCATCCAACGCAACGGGAGAATACTCAAAAGAAACCGCCGCTTATCGCTCGGTAACAATCCCAACCAAATCGATCCGGCTGCGATTAACGCCAGACCAATCGCTCCCGCTGGATTCAGAGTGATCGGCCCGATCGATATTTTCCAATAGGTGGTGATGTCGAGCGAGGGTCGAACGGCCAGAACGATCAGGAAAAACGTCTCGATCCAGGATTGGAATTTTTGCCTCATGCCAGCGTTTCCAGAATCGTCAGGGCCACATCGTCGGAAATGGGGATCGGATTTCCCGACATGCTGTTTCCCTTCGACATTTGAATCAACAAAGAAAATTCCTCTCGCGGAATGCGATACTCGCGCAGATCGGAAGGAATGCCGAATTCGGCGTTCATTTCTGTGATGCGTTTTGCCAGAAAATCCACCTGATCACTTTTCTTCCAGGTCGGATTCGCTCCTAGAAGACGACCCACGCGGGATAATTTGTCTAGCTGGGCACAACGATTAAACCGGATCGCATGGGGTAACAATATAGCGCATGCTTTACCATGAGGAATGTCATATAGAGCGCCCAGCCCGGAAGCAAATCCGTGCGCTATCCCCAATCCCGCATTAGCCAGACAGATCCCGCTCAGTGTGCTGGCGATGAGTAGTTTTTCACGAGATTCAATATCGGAGCCGTTGCGGAAGGCAGTTTGAATGGAAGGGAGAGCCAGTTCCAATCCATAAAGCGCCAGAGCGTCGGTGAAAGGATGAGAACGGCATGTGATATACGCTTCGATCAACTGCGTGATCGCATCCATGCCGCTGAAGGCGGTCTGAAGAGGAGGCAGGTGGGTTGTCAGTTCCACATCGAGCAAGGCGACGGATGGATAGAGGTACGGGCTTCGGAAACTTTTCTTGAAACGTCCTTCCGCGGAACGAATCACGGCATTGCGGGTAACTTCCGCACCAGCTCCGGCAGTGGTCGGGATCGCGATATGGGGAAGGGCAGGACGATTTACGGCTCTCCCCGTGCCGACACCTTCCAGATAATCCTCGATGACACCACCATTCGTCGCCAATCCGGCGACCGCCTTGCCCAGATCGATCGCCGATCCACCGCCTAACGAGATCACCAAATCGCATTGAGCGCTTACCGCCGCCTGCGCTGCGGTGTTAGTCATCTCAACAGAAGGTTCCCCAGGAGGCTTTTTATATTCCAGATATTCGATTTTTTGTTCTATCAAGGAATCGAAGATTCGTTGGGCTACTCCACTCTTCATCGAGGTTTCGCTGGCTACGGCAAAAACCTTTTTCCCCATCGAGGCTGCGAAATGGCCTGCACGAACGGACTGGCTGCCCCCCACAACAATCTGCGTCGGCGTATGAAATTGAAAGTTCACGATCACCTCAAAATCTTGGATTGGTTATCTTCGATTCAGCAAATACGAGGCAATTGCTCGCCACTGAGCCGGTCGATGATTCGAACCGAGCCGATTCGGCTTTTCAGCATTAACGGCGCGGTAGACCGGTTCGTTACCCGGCCTATGATGGCTGCACCTCGGCCTTGGGGATGCCTGGCCATAATCTGCAACGCTCGATTCGCATCGCCTGACGCCACGATGGCTGCCATTCGTCCTTCGTTGGCGACGTACAAGGGATCGAAGCCCAACATTTCGCAGGCGCCCCGAACGTCTTCGCGAACGGGGATCGGCGCCTCCTCCAGAGCGATTGTCAAACCGGCAGTTTCAGCGATTTCATTAAGCGCGCTGGCCAATCCACCCCGCGTCAGATCGCGCAGACAGTGAATCTCGATTCCTTCCTCCAATAAACTTTCCACGAGACCGGCCAGAGACGCGGAATCGCTTTCGATGGCGGTTTCAAATTGCAGGCCTTCGCGCACGGCGATGATGGCGATGCCGTGCCGTCCCAAATCGCCATTCACTAAAACGGCGTCCCCTTCCCGGACACTGGCAGGATTGATGATAAGAGAGTGGTGGAGCACGCCGATTCCGGCGGTATTGATAAAGATTCCATCCCCTTTTCCCCGGTCGACGACTTTGGTATCGCCCGTGACGATAGAGACGCCTGCTTCGCGGGCTGCACGTTGCATGGAATGTACCACTTTCTCCAAAGTTTCTACAGGCAGCCCTTCTTCCAAAATAAATCCGGCGCTCAGTGCCAGAGGACGGGCGCCGCTCATGGCCAGATCGTTGACGGTTCCATGCACCGCCAGTGATCCGATATCTCCGCCCGGAAAAAAGAGGGGTTGTACAACGTACGAATCGGTCGTAAATGCAATCCGGATATCGCCGATTTTCAACACGGATGAATCGTGGCGTTGACCCAAAGCATCGTTATCGAAAACCGATAAGAAAACCGACTCGATCAGGCGATTCATCATGGATCCGCCCCCGCCATGCGCGAGAAGAATATGAGGGTATTCCTGACGGGGAATCGGACACGATAAGGAAAATTCTAACTCTTCTACCATAATCGTTCTTTTCTCACTCACCACAAAATAGGAAAAGTCTATTTTGATCGAAAGTGCGTTGAAAGCGAATGGCAGGGGTAAAAACAATTTCCCCCTAAAAGTCACGTCCAACTTTTGGGGGAAACGATATCCAAGCGTATTTTGTTTTATTCGTCTTACCGGATATTACCCTGATTGACTTCCACACGGGGAATCAGCGATTCCAACACAGGGATGCGAAACCGGCTGCCGGTTTTAATCTGTAAGAAAATGCTCAACCCGATAAAGAGAGACATGGAGATTATCAGAACGGTAAACATCTTCGACAGATAATGACGTTCGCGAACCCGTATTTCATTGGCATGCTTCACCAATTCCTCGGCCGTATAATCTTCCGGAGGCCCTAATGGAATGCCTAGCAGTTCAGGCAAGAGGGGAGGTACATAACCCGCCCGGAACGCCTGCAAACGCCACAGCAACCAGGGATTTCCCTTGGCCAACAAATAGGCCTCTTTTCGTTTTTGGCGGTCTTCCTCATAGAAACTGTTTTTCATCATGACTCCTCGCAATTCCATAAATTCCTTCCTTGGAGATGGCGATCGGCACAACTCCGCCACTCCGGCATCACCCTCAAAGCCAGATCAATCGACAATATATGCATTTCCGCGCCCAATGCGATGCGATCCTCATCGACGCAGGAGGATTCCCTCAACCCTTACTGCGCATACGGG
>CAZFOX010000522.1:0-4335 GCA_964520565.1 uncultured bacterium
CATCGATTTCCGTTCTATGAATCCGCTTTGGCGGAACGGTTCCCGTTTCCCTCCTTGATTTATACTGTTATTCCGTCCTGGCGTCGAGTGGTTCGTAGGGGGGGAACAGAACGCGTCCCAATCCCAACGAGGGACGGCCATCCATTCGTACATGATAATAGCGCAGGTAATTATGAGTTTCCAATTTGACAATCATCCAATGATGGTCGGGCGTCACACCCCACCGGTTGAGACGTTCCGACAAGGGAAACACGAGAGTCGTTTCCTTGTGGGGATCGATACAGAAATCGCGGCAGCGGGGCGAAAACGAGGAGAGCGAATAATCGCCCACCAGCGAATCAGGCCAGACTTCGATCGGTGTGATTAAACGAATGGAGCCCGAAAGAGTGTATGCGTTTTCGTTGAGCAGTTTGATGTTGAACGATTCACGTCTTAAGGTCATGGAAATATCGAATTCGGGAGCCGAACCCACGTGAAGGATATCCTCGATTTGCAGCGGTCCCTGGATGGTTTGCGCCTTGATAAATCCCTCGCGGCGGGGTTCTTCCAAAAGAACCTGAAACGGGACAATTTGGAAGGTTCCCCCTTCCAGCCGGTAGGGAATTCGAGCCGGAATGGGACGCCAATAGGAGGGCGTCAATATTTCGACAATCCCATTGAACGACTCACCGGGCGAATTATTCACCAGGATCAATTCGAGGGGATGGACGGCGGTCTCTTCGCGGGGATGCCGCGTATCCAGCCCCCCCCGCAATGAAAGAGTAAAGGGCAGAAAACCTTCCGGCGCCGAACCCGCGTTATGCCGCCAATACCGAGCCGGAGTAACGATTGGCGAAGGCGGAATATCGGGAGGAGGCGCGGGGGTTTCTTTATCGACGGGAAGATCGATCTGCAAGGTCAGAATTTCGTTGGCGTGGGTAACCATCCGAATAAACTGTTCCTCGCGAAAGACATCCCGTTTTTTGTCAAACGGTTGTTCGTTGATGCGAACCGCCTTAACCGATTTAACGGGCCGGCTCGATTCAAGCCAAACGTTGGATTCTTCCCCATGTGTCTCGTAAAGGCGAATCATATAGGGCGGCCTGGTTTTGCGCGACGAGGAATACTCCGCCTCGGGAAAGCCCGCCGGTTTCAGGCAGGAGATCAGGATATTGTTAGGTTCCACCGAGAAATAGGAAGCCTGCGGGGGCAAGGGGCCTTCATGCGGCGTTACCGGCAGCGCCACAGGCGTGTGATTGTATTCCATCGCACGGCGCGGGATTTCCGCATGACGCCAATCGCCGCGATGGGGTAGCAGCCGGTATTGAAAGATATGGTTCTTCTGTTCGGCAAAGTCGAACGGCCATTCCGTCTGCGGAGAGGGATATGGCGCAGTATGCATCAAGGCCGTCACCAGCGTTCCATCCGCCTCCAGGCTGCATAGACTCGCGCCCTGATTGAGAAAAGCAAATCCGAAATCTTCGACAGTTTCTTTTTCCTCCAAAAAACAGGCCGCATAAGGGCATTCCCATCGATGAGCGATGGTGGATTGAATCATTTCATCCACGGCCTGGATCGTCAGAGCTTCCGTCTTGCCCGCCAGGATAAAAACCGGCCGTTCGCCTTCGGGATGAGAGTCGCCGACCACCAGGCCGATATACCCAAATTCCTCGATATTGCGTTCGTAATACTCTTTGGCTTTGGGATTGTTTTGCAGCAGATTGTTTGTAAATGCGTTTTCTTCCGCCGAACCGATACTGAAAGCGCAGGTGCGAAACAGAACGTCCGGGCCGAGATTGTCCATATCGTACCGGGGAGAACAAGAAACGCCGTGGCGGGCGAGGTGCAGCATGAGGCGTTGACGCAAATCGCGCAAGCGGTCGCGGGCGGTCACGATTTCCGCCGGGCCGATAGCCAGATTGGCGATTTCTTCCTTTCCGTTCATAAACCGGCACAGCAGCGTCCAGGACACATCCACCCAGCGGTAGCAGGAATTCATGGCATGTCCCGAATCCCATTTATATAAGGAACTACGGTAATCCAGCGAATGACGGCTTCGCCGGTAGGCTTTGGTATAGAAGCGGTCTTCCAGAACAGGAAGCGCGCCGGGAAGATCGAGGGGGAAGGCAAGAACGTACATATCCCGAGGCGCGGAAGGATGGCTGGGGCTTACTTTGAGCTCGTGGCCCCGGTAATTTTCGAGAATCGTCGAGCAATCGATGAATGGCGATCCCCGATACAAGCGTATTTCCTGGATACGATTGCAGGCGCCAGGCCCCTGCGCGCGGATAACCAGGCGGGAACTGATTGGGCCATCGAAGGATTTCACTTCGGTATGGTAATCGCTGCCGTAATATTTCTCACCGGTGGTAAGAAGCCTTCGGGCAGGCTCATCGCCATGACCTTCCACCAGAAGGATCACGGAATTAGCCGGTTGCGAATGGGCGGTATTTATGAATTCCTTGCCGGATTCCTTTTCGATAATACTGACGATGCCTCCCCCCCGGCCGGGATCGACCTCGACGCGGATGAATTCGTTTTCGATCCAGGATTGACTCTGGGTTTCCATCAGGAACGGAGCCGGATTATCTTCCCGTTTAATAAAATCGCGCCGCGTATACCCTGTGGCGGGAAGGTTGTTTTCCATCCATAAAGCCAGGATTCGCGATACGCTACCATCCGGTTTTTGTTCGGCCCGCTCAATTTCAAACGGAATGGGCTCGCCTTCTTCATCCACCAATTCCATCTCTTCGATTCCGCCTTCCACCTCGATCCAATGTTGAACCAGCCCATCCCGCAACCAGGGAAGGCAATTGAACAGAAGAACCGAATTATTGCTTTTTTCGGGAGGAACGGCAATTTTACCAGCCAGAGATTCCAACAGAACGCGGGTTTCCCGCGTAGCGATTTCCAGGGCATCCCGGTAGATATCGAGCAGATCGGCCAGGACAATATCGGTTCCACACCCGGTGATACCCTCATGATGCTGGCAAAAAAGTAACTGCCGCCAGGCGCGATCCAGGGCGGCAGATGGATACGGAATCCCCGATAAGGAAGCAATCGATCCCCACAATTCAGCTTCGAACAAACGATTTTCGACAAGGCGATTGGCCAGTTTCAGGTCATTGCGGGTCAGTGCGCCGGCTTCGTTGTATTGGCTCATATCGCGGGTAACCGGTTCCAATTTGATTTTTTTACTGGAAGCCAGCGTATGGACACACGAGAAATATTTCGCGGCAGCCGCACCGGTAACAATCAAAGATGGTTCCGATTCCGCCAATTCCCGGCACAATCCCAAAACAGATGTCCGAGGGACTTTCCGGTCGGCGGCATCGATGATGAGTTCCACGTTCAGATGAGTCATTTCTTTCTGAGCGCGTTCCAGTTTTTGCCGAGCAAATTCGGGAAGTGAATTGTTTTCAGGTAGATAGAACTCGATTCGACGGGCATACACCGCCGATCCATTGGGTGAGTACCAAAAAAATAGATCGGGGATACCCGGTACGGCTATGGAAGGATCCCGATAATTGGAATGGGTAAAGACAACCGCTTCGAAACCACATCCGCTGAGTATTTGTGGCAGTTGCGGAATATGGCCAAAGACATCCCAGGCCATATAAACGGGCGATTCATAACCTGTCAGGCTTTTTTGATATTGAGAACCGATAACCAGATTCCGGATGAGCGATTCACCCGATATCGTGGTTTCATTGGGTTGATTGTAAGCGCCACCCATGGCGCAACGTTCCTGTTGGATGAGGCGCGAAATCCAAGCGCGTTCTTCCGGAAAAAGATCGAGATAGGGCTTAAGATAATCATTTTCAGAGAGATACACGCCATAATACGGATCTGCACGGCAAGCCAACAGATACTGACGCACGAGCGAAAGCATATCTTCGATGGATTCCACCTGAGTACGCTGGCCTATGGGATCCGCATGAAAACCGGGAAGACAAAATACGGTGGGTTTCTTTTGCCGTAATTTACGTAATCCATATCGGTTACTGGAAAACAACATCGTTGATTCCTCAGGATTATTACTTGGATGTCGCTGGAATAACGAATAGAGTGTTTCTCAAAAATACGTTCCTATTCGCGTTTCGTAAAAGCCAGACAAGATGGCTTTTTCGAAGACAAAGCATGCACAATAACACACATACTTTTGAGAACCGCTTCAGAAACCCAACGATTGGAAGCTAGGATATCAAAGAACCGGGAAATGAAATAGACCACCGGGAAATCCAGGCATTCTCTTTTCCAACATCGATTCCCTTTACGAATGTTATTAGGGGAAGAAATCAAGCCAAAGATATTTGAAATTCAGGTATTTGCAAATTCTATCAAGGCTCCAAACGT
>CAZFOX010000523.1:0-4328 GCA_964520565.1 uncultured bacterium
TGGTATTGCGAGGCCTGCGAGCGGTACTATCAGGATAACGAACTGGGCGAAGAAAACGCCTGTCCGACGCATAAAAGAGCCTGCAAATGGCTGAAGGAAGAGAATTATTTTTTTAAATTAAGCCAATACACCGAGGCACTCAAACAGCATTTCGCCGAGAATCCCTCGTTCGTACAGCCCGAGGGATATAAGAATGAAATGCTGGCTCTCCTCGAGCAGGGTCTTCGGGATATCAGCATCTCCCGCGCTACCACCCAATGGGGAATACCCCTTCCGTGGGACGAAAGCCACGTGGCCTACGTCTGGTTCGACGCCCTCTCCAACTATCTAACCGGGGTTGGGTTTTTAAAAGACGAAAAACAATTCAACACGTTCTGGCCCGCCGATATCCACGTCATCGGCAAGGATATCACCCGTTTTCATTCGGTTCTTTGGCCTGCCATGCTGATGTCGTGCGGCATCCCCCTGCCTAAGCAGATTCTCGTACACGGTTTCATCTATCACAAGGGCGAGAAAATGTCCAAAACCATCGGCAATATCGTCGATCCTCTGGCATTGATCGAGAGCTACGGGCGCGACCCCATCCGGTACTTCCTGCTCCGCGAAGTGGCTTTCGGACAGGATGGCAACTATTCCGAAGAAGCGCTCATCAACCGCTACAACGCCGATCTCGCCAACGATCTGGGGAATCTTTCATCGCGCGTTCTATCGATGGTCAAGAAATACCGCCAGTGCCTCGTTCCAAACCCCGCTTCCTGCGAAGACGGCCTCTGGGAGGCGATGGGGAAAGCCCGGACGCTGTATCGGGAAAACATGGATAAAAACGCGCTGCACCTGGGATTGGGCGCGGTTTGGGATTTGATTTCCTACTCCAACCGCTACGTGGACGAGCAAGGTCCCTGGGCGCTGGCCAAAGATGAAAGCAAACAGGATCAACTCGACCGCGTATTGCTTAACCTGGTGGAAACCCTGCGCGCCGTGGCCGTGATGGTCTATCCGGCCATGCCGGACACGGCGCGGGAAATGCTGCGCCGCCTGGCCTGTCCGGTGGAGGGCGATTATCCCCTGCTCGCCGATCTGGATCGAATCAACCTGTGCGCCGGACGAACCATCGAACCTGGGCCGAGTCTGTTTCCCCGGATTGAAAAGAAAGAAGAATAGGAGACGTTTCCTACTCAGTCCATTCTTCTTATCGAAAAGAATTTTATAATGATGGCGACATGACTCGAATCAAATGCGCAGAACTCTCTTCCGATCCGTATCTTTCGCGCATTTTGGCGATCGTCGCGCCATTTTTGGAGGGAAAAAAAGCGCGGATTTTTCTATTCGGTTCGCGCGCAGAGGGGCGGCATCATGTCACATCGGATTACGATCTCGCCATCGAAACGCCGGAAGGAGAAGAGATTCCCTTCTACCGGATTCGCGACGAGCTGGAGGAATCCACGATTCCCCATAAAGTGGATATCATCGATCTTCATGCGGCCGGCGATACACTGAACAGCCTCGTTAAAGAGAAAGGGATTCTTTTGTGGGAGAATTAGCCAAACGCCTGGATACAGCGGAGCGTGCTTTTCAAACGTTGCGGGAATCTCTGGATGCGCCGTATAACGCCATCGTGCGGGATTCCTGCCTGCTACGTTTCTCTTATCCATTCGATTGTTGCTGGAAACTGCTAAAGAACCTATTAGAAGAACGGTATAGCATGATCTGCAATTCTCCCAAAACCTGTATCCGAGAAGCCTTCCAAAACCATCTATTGGGTGAAAACGAAACGGAACTTTGGCTGGCCATGGTAAGCGACCGGAATCAAATCGCTCACTCGTACGTGGAAGCCATCGCACAATCCATCTACAGTCAATTACCCCGGTATGGGGAAAAAATGGAATCGCTGCTTCGAAATATTCATAATCTCTTGAACGAAGATTAATACGGAAATGCGGTTTGCACCACTTATCGCCTTATGCGTTTTCTGCTCTTTAATCCCTGGATACACGATTTTTCCGCCTTCGATCATTGGACTCGTCCACTGAATTTACTGCGCCTGGCCTCTCTTCTGCGGCAATGCGGCGCCGAAGTAACATTCTACGATTGCCTCGACCGCCGGTCGGCCGATCTGGACGGCCTTCCCTCACCGCCCCGCCATCGCCTCAATCCGTTTGGATGCGGGCATTACTACCGTGAAGAAATTCCTCTTCCACCCCTTCTCGATTTCATGCCCCGCCATTTCAAACGTTACGGCATTCCTCCCGGGCGGGTTGAAAACCGTCTTCGCGATTTTCCGGAACCGGATGTCGTCGTTGTTGCCAGCATGATGACCTATTGGTATCCCGGCGTGTTCGAAGCCGTCACCATGATGCGCAGGCTTTTTCCACGCGCTCCAGTGATAATCGGCGGCGTATACGCCACCCTATGCCGCGATCACGCCGAACAGTTTTCCGGCGCCGATGCGGTCGTTACCGGCCCCCATTGGCCTGCAATTGTCAATCGGATTTTCGAAATCGTGGGATACGGCGCTCCCTGTAACGGTGATCAAAAAACCTGGATCGAACCGTCGTATGATTTCCTGCGCGGTGAAGCCTGCTTTCCTCTACTCACCTCTACCGGATGCCCCTGCCACTGCACCTATTGCGCCACCCATTCATTATGGCCACGTTTTTTTCCATACGAATGCGAGCCGATTCTCGATTCGCTCGACCGGCTGGTCCGGGATTTCGGGGCTACCGATATTTCCTTCTACGATGACGCTTTGCTGACCGGCAAGGAAAAACACTTTTGGCCCTTGATGGAGAATGTAATTCGCCGGGGCTATTCCCTGCGGTTCCACACGCCAAACGCACTCCACGTACGGCAAATCGACCGGGAAACCGCCCGTCTGTTACGACGCGGCGGGTTCGCTACCATCCGCCTGGGACTAGAAGTAACACAACGAGACAGACAGAAAGAGACGGGCGGTAAAGTATATACACCGGAATACATCGAAGCCATGCGCCATCTTCGCGAAGCGGGATTTTCCGCACGCGAAGTGGGAACCTACGTTCTCTTCGGCTTGCCCGATCAGTCCCTCGAATCGGTTTGGGAAGGATGTCAGCTGGTGGCACAGCAGGGAAGCGAGATCAAACTGGCTCTCTATTCGCCCATTCCCGGTACACCGCTCTATGAAGCGCCCTGCGATGATTTTCGCTTCGATCCTACCGCCGATCCTCTCCTCCAAAACTGCTCGCTGGCCCCTTGGCGGGCGGTTTCCACACCCTATGAATCGTACCAAAATCTGAAGCAAAACATTGAACGCATCAACCAAAATCTGCGAAAAAGCCCGTTAAAATAGGGCAAAGCGGGGGAAAAAGCGGAAAAAATCGGGGAAAAATGGGTTTTTTTTGAAAAAATTGCTTGACGAAATCGAAAAAATCTGTAGATTACATTTAATGTAATATAACTTGACTAAGTGGTAAAGGAGAAGTGAATATGGCAAAGAAAGCCGCAGCCAAAAAAAGCGCACCGAAGAAGATCGATCCGAAGAAACCCGTCACCAAATCGCAGTTGATTGCGATGCTGGCCGAAAAAGCGTGCATCACCAAGAAACAGGCCGGCGACGTGCTGGCGGAACTGGCCGCCGTGGGCTACAAGGAAGCCAAGAAGGGATTCACCCTGCCTGGGTTCGGCAAACTGGTGGTTGTAAAACGCAAAGCGCGCATGGGCCGCAATCCAGCGACCGGCGAACCGATTAAGATTCCGGCCAAGACCGTCGTGAAATTCCGTATCGCCAAAGCCTGCAAGGACGCCGTATTGGGATAATCTGGATTGCGAATGCTGTTCTGCGGTTGAGGGCATCCTTTCGCGAGATATTCGGCGCGGCTTACGGAATCGGAACGGCACATTCCGATACTCCACCCTCTTCCTCCTGCTCGACTGGGGGGAAGAGGGTTTTTTCATGAATGGAGTAAATCGAATAAGCCCATGCGGGTAGGGAAATGAAAATCCGTTGTGAAAGAAACCTATGTTTAAAAAAACGAAATATACTATTCCTCGAACGGTTCACACAAGTGTGTACATGAATTAACCATTCCGTTTTCGAAACACGAATATGAACCGAATTATGAGAACCTTTCTATTGGAGCGATCTGTAAAAAGTGGCGAGTAAAAAACAACGATTCGATTTGCCAGTCGATCCATAGTATGCTTTTATTTACCTGGCAATACTAAACGGTCAGACTGGTATTGGTGTCATCAAAGGATAAAAGCGCCCGGAGTATTTGATAATAAATTATGAATGGATCCTGAATCCGTGAACTAAGAATCCGAAAAATATCTGGGCAACTTACATCGCGAAA
>CAZFOX010000524.1:0-4286 GCA_964520565.1 uncultured bacterium
CGAACACGCAGGCGGACCGCCACATTTATATAGTATTTACCATAACGGACGGCTGGCCGTGTTGTACACCTTCAACACCGATATCGGCGATGGCATTGAAAGCGAGGGCGTCCATCCCCAGGATTCGCCGGAAGTTCGGGAACAGGCCATGAAGATGGCCATTAATATCGTTCTCTTTATTTTAAGCAGTTAGAATGGCTTACGTCCGTTTTCCCTGGGGTAAAAATTCGGCATAATCAATGTACGATGGAAAACGGATTTTTTTCGAAACGGGCGGGAATACGGCATGCGGCAAATCGGCGGATATGCATCGGAGGAAGAGCGGGAGCGGTTGATTTTTCAACTCCTTCTCGTGAATAAATGGTTTCTGATCCCAACCTCGGTCGCTTATGTCTGGATTCTTTCAACCTCAACATTCCGCCGTGAAGTGTATAGTTTTACGCTGCGGACGATTCTATATACCTCTTGTTCGCTGGTGTTTATCCTGTTGATCTGGTTGTCGCATCGGCGATTGGCCGAAAGGGGGCCCGATTCGCGGCAGATTCGTACGACCAATCTGCTGGATTGCCTGTCGGTCGGGATCGACGTGGCTTACGTACTTTTTCTCGCCTTTGCGCCGAATGTGGGCAATATTTTATGGACAATCTTTCTGCTCCCGATCGGTCTTATTTTATTGACGCCCTGGTTGGAACAGTGGAAGATCTGGGTGGTGGATGCCCCCGCCGCCGTGGCGGTATTTGTCGTGATGCATGGTTTGTTGTTTTCTCTCGATTCGCCCATCAGCCCCTTATTTTTCCTTCACGCCAATATGCTGCTCTCTCTTTCGGGCCTTTTGTTCATGTGGGTCAACCTGCGGCTGGTGCGGTCCTGGATACTTGTTATGAGAACCGATCTGCGGACAGAGATCGGTTTCAATCAACTCTGGTGGGAAATTTTGCAGCGATTCCCATCCGAATTTTTTCTGGTGGACGATCAGGGAGAATTGATCGCCGCTTCCGATACCGCGCGAAAATTGCTTCTCTTGCCACAGGATGGCAGCCGGGAATGGCCTGAGTCCACCCAACCGATTCGAAACGCACTTTTACTGCGATTTCATGCCGAGACTTCCATCGACGATACCATTACGGTTCCTGACGATGCCTACCGGCATCCCATCAAGATTTATCCGACGTATCTGATCCATCAGGATAAACGTTACTGCATCGCTTTAGCCCAGGAAGAGAATCCCGAAATCCCCCGGCAGACGGCGATTTTACGATCGGATCGTCTCTCTATCGCCGGGCAGATCGCCGCCGGATTGGCCCACGAACTCGGGAATCCGCTGGGAATCATTCAGTCCTGCGCCTCCTATCTGAAACAAAAAGCCTCCGAGGACGATCCCAACCGGGAGGAATTTGAACTGATCGAAAAAGAGGCTAAACGGTGTCAGAATCTCATCGACCGGTTATTGTCGCTGGCCTCGCCCAAGCGGGATACGCCGGGCGTGCACGACCTGCGCGATATTCTGCATCATGCCTATTCGCTGGTGAAATATCAGGCGGGAACCCGGGAAATCGAACTCTCGGTTCCGCCCGAATCGATCCATATCTTTGTCAATGAAGGCCAGTTGATCGCTGTTTTCGTGAATCTGTATCTTAACGCTCTGCAGAGCATGGAACATTCCCCGCCGGAAGCCAAACTGCGAATTTTGGCACGAAGCCGGGGCGACGAAGCCATTGTGGATGTAACGGACGAAGGAGAGGGGATCGACAAGGACGAACTGGATAAGATATTCGATCCATTTTTTACTAAACGAGCGCAGGGGACGGGTTTGGGGTTGTCGATTGTGTTACAGATCGTTACCTCGCTGGGCGGTCGAATCGACGTCGCCAGTACCAAGGGCAGCGGTACAACCTTTTCGATTCATATCCCTTTGTATCAGGAAAAGGAATCGTGATGGGACGGTGAAGGGATTCATCCCCAGTCCAGAAACCGATATCCAACTGAGACCGACGACCAATTTGGCCGGATCGAATGGAGAAGATAGAAAAACCATGTCACGCCGACGACGCCAGAGCCAGACATCTATGAAGGGAATTGAGTACCGCCTTTCTTCTTATTTGGAAAGGGTTGTGTATCTGATTCTTTGTTTTCAAATCGCTTCTACAGCCATTTATTACAATCCTTATTTGAATCCCCTGATTCACAAGATGCTGCTAGGTCAGTTTTTAGCGCTGACGGCCTGGTTGATTTTCGCCCTTCAATCCCTTGCGGCGGGGCAACTGGTAATTCGGCGCAGTCCTTATTATCTACCCCTGTTGGCGTTATGTATTTGGGCAGGAATTCGCGCCTTTACGGCTCCCAACGGCGATGCGGTGAGAAATTACTGGATTTTTATCAATATCCTTTGCACGTTTCCGTTATGGGTAACCGGTTTTCGGCATGCGTACGTACGCCGGCTGTTTGTCTGGACGGTCTTGTTTGCGGGGATCGCGATGGCGCTGGGGTGTTTGCGTCAGATGACCCATTCCGATCCCCGGATCGACTGGCCCTTTTTCCGAGCTATCACGCTGTCGCCCGGTTCGTACGACCGGCAGCGGCTCGGTTCTTTTATGGGGCATAACAATGAGAGCACGGCTTATCTGGCGAGTGCGTGCATTTACGCCGGTTTGTTATGGACTTTGCACCGTCGGAAAATCGTTTCGGCGTTGTTTGGCGTTTTTATTCTGATCGCGGCGGTTTTTATCTACCTGGGCGCAAGCCGGGGAGTGGCGGTTATGTTAGCCGCGGCGGTGACAGTTTTACTGCTCGGATGGTTCATAACCCTTCGGCGTACCGGACGTGGATGGGCTTTCTCTTCCTGGGTGGAAAACCGGAACTGGAAAAAGTATGGAGGCATTTTGCTGGCCGCCGCGATAATTCTGGCTGTCTTTCTTTCCTGGCTTCCTCTCGAACAGAAGAATATGCAAGGGATGTGGTCGCGGTTTTTCTCTCCGCCGGAACATCTGGTTTCGGGAACCTACCCGCGCGTGTGGTTAATGTCTCTGTTGATGGCGAGGGATAATCCCCTGTTGGGAGTGGGATTTTCCGCCTGGCAATACCGGTATCCGGACTATCAAAAAGACTGGTTTACGGCTTACCCGGATACGCGGATCGGCCTTCCCATTCTTGCTACACATTCCATGCACGGGCACAACGACTTTCTTCAATTATGGGCTGAATTGGGATTGATTGGCCTGGCATGCCTGATCTGGCTGCTGTGGATTCATTGCCGTTCCATGAAACGGATCGTATGCGCTCCCACGATTGCTCCTTTCGCCCTTTTCACACTGGCAGCCACCTGGGGAACTCTAGCGAGGACGATTTTCGCGTTTCCCTTTCATTATGCAGCGGCCAGTTGTCTGTTTATCGCCGAAGTGGGTTTAGTATCTTCTCAAGTATACCAACGGGAATGGAACTGGTCTTTTGGGGGAAAAGGGCGCAAGCCAGGTGTTCGATGGGCGGCGGGATTGTTTGCAGTCGTCTTTTTCTTTGGATTGAGTTACCCCAATTGGGTGATCCTCGTAACGGATTATGCGGCGAGGTTGCATGGGCGAAAAGCTGAGGAGGCGAAGCTATTTCTCCAGCAAAACGATAACACAAATTATGCGAATGCCTTAAATGACGGATACCTGGCGATGCAGTACTCGGTGAAACGACTCTCCCATCAAGGGAAGTATCTGCACGAAATCGGGGCGGAAACCCTCCAACGGGGTCTCTATGCCCGAGACGAAAAAACCCTATTGCAGGCGATCGAATACTTGAAACAATCGGAGAAGAGTTATGGTTTTTACCGTACGCATGAATATCTGGGTTCCGCGAACCGAGCGATGTGGGAAATCACACAAAAGCCGGAGTATTGGGAAGAGTCGTTGAAAGAATTCCAGGAAGCAACCGCCATTATGCCTACCTGTGGCCCTGCCTGGGCGCAACAGGCGTTTTTGCTGGCCAAAGCAGGCCGGGAAAAGGAATGCCTGGAACTGCTCGCGAATACGGAATTACGCTTTCCGGGCTTCATCGAGCGGGACTGGATGAATCTGGCGCGGTCGGAAAGTGCAGCCGCCGATCAAGCGGTATGCTTCGAACTAGCGATTAGTATTATCCCTAGTAATGAGAATATCTTACGCGAAGTCTTGCTCCATTTTCTGGGTATTGGACAGATCGACCGGGCGGTTTATCTCTATACACAAATGGCTTCGTATCAGCCCAAACAATCCATGCTCGATTGGTTGACGACGCTCTTGCAGTCATTGCTGGAGAATGGCCGC
>CAZFOX010000525.1:0-4282 GCA_964520565.1 uncultured bacterium
AGATTTATCCCGACCTTACGCCGCCTGTAAAAGCCTTCATCGCGCATTACTACGCCCGCTACGACTACGGCGGGGCACAGGTTCTTCTCAATCAGGCCATCCAAGAACACAACACCTATTCCTGGCTGGCAAACGGCAAAGCGATTCAGGAGGTGGAAAGCAATAATAATCCGGATGAAAGTTTCTCCGTCTCCATCGGCAAGCCGGTTCTCGGTGCACTCTCTTCCTTCGATCCCGCTGGTTCCACGATGGGAGAAACTCAACAGGACGTGGAAGACTGGTATAAAATTCGTTTTGTCACAGCCGATCTGGGCCGGGAATTGGTATGCACGATAGGACATGCCACCTCCATCGATCGTGCGGTTCGTTTGGAATTATACAATAGCCAGGGCGTTTTGCTCGCAGCCAGCAGCGATGAAGAATACGCCGAAATCCGGCAGACCGTCCAAAGCACGGGGATTCATTACGTTGCCGTAAAACGTCCCGCTAATCCTTCGTTGCCCGGCGTGCGGGATTATCTGCTTTCGATCTTCTTTTCAGACGGACAACCGCCGTTCGGCCCAACCTCAACCCCAACGCCAACCGTGATGCCCACTGCGACACCCACTCCCATCGCGGTACCGGTTCTGAAGGGACCGCTCGGAGAAAGCATACTGGGGCTGGGGCCGGTGCAATCGCTTGCTTATTCGCCAGACGGCCTGTCAATCGCCACCGCCGGAGGGCAGGGATTAATTCTTTGGTCGGCGGATACGGGAGCGCCCACCAGGCGCTTTGGCAGCCATACGGGCGATGTTCTTTCCGTAGCATTCTCCCCCAATGGCTCGATGCTGGCTTCCTGTAGCCGCGATGGTACAGCCAAGGTCTGGGATTTAACCAGTGGTGCGGAGATTGTATCGGTGACCGGCCATGCCGGAGCCATCAATGCCGTTGTCTTTTCCCAGGATAATGGAAGGATTATCACCGCCGGAGACGACAAGACCGTTAAGGTCTGGGAGATACAAACCGGTGGATTGCTCCAGACCTACACCGCTCACCGCGCGGCGGTCAACACGATCGCGGTTTCGCCCGATGGGAAAAACGTACTCACCGGCAGCAAAGATAACAGCGCCAAGTTGTGGGATCTGGCAACGGGAAATACGTTGCGTACTTTCACCGGTCATCTCGGAGCCGTGCAGTCTGTGGCGTTTTCTCCAAATGGCGAAACTGTACTGACCGGGAGTTTGGATACGACAGCCAAACTATGGAGCGTACAAACGGGTGCGGAACGCGCTTCGTTCAAAACCGGTTCCATCAATTCGGTGGCATTCTCTTCGGATGGTGTGACCGCCGCCATCGGCAGCAATGCCGGAGCGAAACTGGCCAATCTGGTCAGCGGTACGTTCACGAAAACCCTGATTGAAGGAAACACTAAAGTTTTAGCGATTGGCTTTTCTCCCAATGGAACCCGGCTGGCGGTCGCTGGCAGCGATAATTCTGTAAAGGTATTCGATGTAGTAACGGGCCAGGTCGTTCAGTCGTTGAAAGGACATACCAGCATAATCAACACGGTGGCTTATTCGCCGGACAGCCAGCGCATCGTATCCAGCGGTGGCGACAACGTCGTTCGCATTTGGGATAAAAGCAGCGGCGCGATCGTTCGTTCTTTCGAAACCTCACACACAGGCACAATCGCGTCGGTGGCTTTTTCACCTGACGGACTTACCGTTCTTACCGGCAGTGAAGACGGAACGGCGATTCTGTGGGATGCGGCCTCCGGCGAAGCATTCCGAATTTTTTCCGGTCATACGGGTGGGATCAACGCCGTGGCGTTCACTCTCGACGGCAATCAAATCGTAACGGCCGGCAACGATGGAATCACACGATTATGGGATATCGCCAGCGGGAAAAGTGTTCGTTCCTTCTCTACCCAGCAATCCGCCGTCAAAGCGGTGTCCATTCTCCCCGATGGAACGGGATTGATAATGGGTAACACGAATGGCGCTGTAACCGAATGGAGTTTCGATTCCGTTCAATCCGTCCAGTCGTTCGATGGTTTGGGCGGGGCGCTTCTGTCGTTGGCCATCTCATCGGATGGCGCAACAATCGCGGGAGGATACCAGGATCAGATCGTTCGAATCTGGAATCGAGCGGCCCGATCTCTTCATTCGTTTTATTCCGCCAAAGGGCCGGTAACCGCCGTCGCCTTTTCGCCCATCAAACCGTGGGTATTGGTCGCCGGGGGAAACGAAATCCGTTTATGGCACCTAAGCCAGACCTACCTGATCTCCGTCTTCGACAGCCACGTCGATCAAATCAATTCTCTGGCCTTCGCTCCGGATGGACGCAGTTTTGCCAGTGGAAGCAGCGACGGCACATTACGAGTCTGGAATGTAGGCGGCCTGGTAGACGCCACCCCGACCCCAACACCGACTTCAACGCCGACGCCGACTTTTACGCCAACAAACACGCCCACGTTCACCCCGACTTTTACCCGGACGCCGACGCCGACCTTCACGCCGACCTTCACGCCTACTCCCACACCGGTTTGGGTAGACGTTCCGGTCAATACGATTTACGTGACCGACGATATGCAAACCACGGAAAATCTTCTCGGTGAAACCGATCTCGATTCACCCACCGATAAGATGCTGGCCGTTCGATGGAATATCCCCGGCGAAAACATTCTCGATTACCATGTCTATGTTCGTACCAATAACGGCGATCCGGTTTACATTGGACAAACCCGTAATCCCAGTATCCAATATTTCAAATGGAAAGAGCCACAGTTTGGCAATTTCTATTCCTTTGTCGTCTTCGCTCTCGTTTCGGGCGCGTCTCCCATTATAGTGAACACCGACAAACGCGTGTTTTATCAGACATCCGAATCGCCTACACCCACGCCAACCAAGGTCCCCGTCTTTTTTGACGTGCCGGCCAATACCATCGTCGTTACCGATGATATTTGGTCGACCGAGAATCTGGTCGGTTCGTTTGACAGAGACGACGTCAGCGAACGGTTCTTGACTATCCGCTGGAATATCCAGGCAGAAGATATCGTGGATTACCATATCTATACCCGGATCAACGATGGCGATGCCGTCTATCTGGGACGGACGGGAACGCCGTCCATAACCTATTTCAACTGGACAGAACCGCAATTCAACAACCGCTATCGGTTCATTGTATTCGGTTTGCGAAAGGAATTACCCTACGCGCAGATCACGGCTGCCGGAGAAGTATTTTACCAGAGTGTGGTCAATCCAACTCCAACACCCACTTCTACTGCTTCCCCCACACCTACGCCGACTAAAACTCCGGTTCCTTTCACCGTTCCACCCAACCGGATTTATGTGACCGACGATCTGGGAACGACGGAAAACCTGATCGGATTGTTCGACAAAGACGATCCAGACGACAGGGCATTAGGAATCCGTTGGAACGTTCCCGATCCGGCTGTCACCGATTTTCATGTTTACGTCAGCGTAAACGGTTCGACGGAATTTTTCCTGGGCCGCACCGGAAGCGGCGAAGTGATGCAACTGGATTGGCGGGAAAACGGACCCGGCATTTCTAAGATGTTTTCGCAAGGACCCCAATTCAGCAACTCATACGGTTTCACGGTTTTTGGAATCCGACCCGATCAAACACCAACACTGATTCGTTCGGAAAGTGTGGTTCTCTTCGAACAGGAAGGCAGCACATTGCCGACGGCAACCCCCACTCCAACCGTGACTCCAACGCCAAGAATGGCACCCAATAGCGTAATTGTCGCCGATAACGTGGATGATTTTCTGGGGCTGACTAGCGGAGAAGATTACGATATTCCCTCGCGCCGCGATCTCGTAGTGCGCTGGAACTTTGCTTACAAGGACGTGACTGATTATCACATATACGTTTCCGTCAATAGTGCCAATGCGGAATACCTGGGCCGAACGGCAAGCGGTACCATCGACTATTTCGAGTGGAAAATAAATTCTCCGCGGCTCAATCCCAAATTCTGGAACGGCCCGGAATTTGGGAATACCTATCAATTCTATCTCTACGCCGTTCGCTCGAGCGGCAGTCCGTCTCATTACGGTCCCTTTACCCACAAAGGTGCGATCCGGTTTATGGAATGGGTGGAATCCGCACCGGGGAGTTAAGTAAAAAGATAGAAGCAGATAGCAAGAAGGATTGATAACGGAAGGATCATTGAGGGGAGAGAGAGTAAGTCTCTCCCCTTGTTGTTATGGGCGGTTCTTTTTCTTATATCGGATCTTCCAGAGCCCAAACGAGGATAAGTTCAAGGAGGGGAGGGGGATAG
>CAZFOX010000526.1:0-4276 GCA_964520565.1 uncultured bacterium
CGGGGCGGCATTTCTTATATGCGCTTCCTGATGGAAATGTTCGACGATCTCGACACCGCCCTGGCGGCTTACAATGTCGGCCCCGGACGCGTGGAACGAACCGGTATCCCTCCCGCCGGAAAACGCTACATCGATAAAGTCCGCAAACGATTTGCCTCTCTGCAAGTGCGTTTCGGGTCGGCCATCGCTTCATCCTGACTTAAAAAACCGTTTTTACCAATCCATCTTTTTTATTGTTCCGTCTCTCATTGGAAGAGTGACCTTCTCCCTTCTGTTATGTTATGATACCAAACAGGTGATCTTTTATAACATGAGAGATATGAGGAAATATCATGGGACTGATCGGCATGAAACCCATGTTGGCCGTGGCGCGGGAACACCGGTACGCCGTAGGCGCATTTAACACGGTCGATTATCTATCTACCAAAGCGGTGATCGATGCGGCGGAAGAACTCGACGCGCCGGTGATCGTTCAGTTTTCAGTGAAAACCGTGAAATTCTGGGGACATGCAACCCTGGTGAACTGGATGCGGGAACTGGCTGGAAACCGCAAAATCCCGGTGGCTCTGCACCTGGATCATTGCAAGGAAATCGAGTTTATCCAGCAATGCATCGACGCGGGCTGGACGTCGGTTATGATCGACGCTTCCTCCAAACCCTTCGAAGAGAACCTGGCTATTTCCAAAGAAGTGGCCGCTAGAGCGTCCAAGGCGGGCGTTTCGGTGGAAGCGGAATTGGGCGAGATCGGTGGCGTAGAAGAAGACATCCAGGTCGCCGACGAGGACGCCCATCTGGCCGATCCGGAAAAAGCGGTGCAATTTTGCGAGGCAATGGAACTGGCGGTATTCGCCCCCGCCATCGGAACCGCCCACGGCGTCTATAAGGGCGAACCCAAAATCGCCTTCGACCGTCTGGAGACCATTGCCAAACGAACCGGCGTTCCCCTGGCTCTGCACGGGGGAACCGGCCTTTCGGACGATGTTTTTAAACGCTGTATCGCCCTGGGTTGCGCCAAGGTGAATATCTCCACACAGATCAAATACCTCTTTATCGATAGTATTGCCGATTATCAAAAAAGCGGCGGCGCGTACGAACCCCTGAAAGCCCTCGACGTGCAATACAAGAAGATCAAGGACGAGATGGGGAAGAATATCGCCCTTTTCGGCGGCGAAGGCCGGGCATCGAAAGACCAGCCGTTGTATGCGAATTACCTGAAATAACAGGAGAAAGACCCATGAAAGCCCTGATCTTCGATTGTGACGGCGTACTGGTGGATACCGAGCGGGACGGACACCGGGTGGCCTTTAATCTCGCCTTTCAGAAAATGGGATACGACTTCGAATGGGACGTTCCCCTCTACGGCGAACTACTCAAGATCGCCGGAGGCAAAGAACGCATGCGGCACTATTTCGAGGGGCGCGGGTGGCCTGTCGGCGTCTCCGATCCGGACGTTTTCCTGAAGGAACTGCACAAACTCAAAACCGACCTCTTCATGCAGATCATCGAAGGGGGTCAATTGCCGTTACGCCCCGGCGTGAAGCGGCTGGTCGATGAAGCCATTGCCGACGGGATGCCGCTGGCGGTCTGTTCCACCTCCAACGAACGGGCGGTCACTCAAGTGATCGAGACCATGCTGGGGCCGGAACGGCGGAAGAAATTCCTGATTCTGGCGGGCGATATCGTCACGAAAAAAAAACCCGATCCAGAAATCTACAACCTGGCTAAAAGTCGCCTTAGCCTGCCTGGGAACGAATGTGTAGTAGTCGAAGACAGCCGCAACGGCCTGCTGGCCGCCAAGGCGGCAGGCATGAAATGCATCGTCACTAAAAGCAGTTACACCCAGAATGAAGATTTCACCGAAGCGGACGCCGTGTTTCCAGAACTCGGCGACGAATCGGATGTGCGAGTGACCCTGGAGTTGTTCAAGCGCCTTGGGCAGGGGGGGCGAAGCGCGAGGGGGGATGGTTTCAATAATAAATGATCTTAGGCAAAGTATAGACAGATCAGGTATGCAAAATATCACAGCGCGGAACGAGGCTGTCCCGTTCCGCGCTGTGAGAAGCAAATGCGGCGCTTAATTATCCAATTCCAGAAAATCGGTTTCCGGGATAACCACTAAAGCGCCAGGGATAAAGTTATCGCCGATTTTCCGGCTATATCCAACGATGACCGGCCGTCCGATGCGGGCGTTGACCGTGTTGGAAAGGATCGGCGTATCTCCTGCCATGAGGTGGATTTCCATCTTGAATTCCGGATTTCTTGGACGATTCGCGTTCTCTCCAGTACCCGGCGCACCCATCATGCCACCGCCCATACCACCCATACCGCTCATGCCTCCCATCATACCACTCATACCCATACCCATACCGCCCATGCCCATACCTCCCATGCCCATGCTCATTCCTTCCCCTGGTATTTGTGAAGGTTCCGGTTCGAAGGCGTTCAGTTCCAATTTCCATTCGCCAATGGGGGCCGAGCATTCACCCGGGAGAGAGGAATTCCCGAACCAGTAGCCGCGGACGAGTAAATTCTCTCCTAAAAGATTATTCAAGGCTTTTTTAACCGCTCGCAATGATGTTTTTTCAGTCGAGGCGTAATCGGGAGCGTTCAAGGTTTCTTGTAATTTGCCATAAAACTGGTTGTCAAAACCCGTCTGTCGATCGACCTTAAAATCCTGAGCCGCGCGGAACTGCAAGTCCGAAACGGTTACCTCTACCTCCTTATTAACAATTTTTTTTACCTGATCGATAAGTTTTTGGAACTTATCCGCGGAGGTCAGCGATCCCGTTATTCGTAGACGGCTGAACGGTTCTGGATTATCCACATTCTTATCGACATAAGAACACTGCATGTCGGAAATCGCGATATCCGAATCCAACGAGGATTTCAGTTGAGAAAGCGACGAGAAGATGGCATTGCCGGGAATGCGGAACTCCGCGTCAAAATCCTGACGGAGCAAGGTATCGCTGGAAATTTCCAGGGGTATTTCGATGGCGTAGACGCGATAGGCCAGATTGGAAGAGGCCGTTTGGGGAGGATCTCCGATCGAGACATCGAGGTTCTGGAGCAAGTGCTCGATTTGTTGTAGTTCTTCTTCATTGCCCGAAACGATGACGCTGTTAGATCGTACGTCCGGTATAATTCGTGCGTTAGGCGCAATTTGCTGGAGAACCTGAGTGATCATCTGCGCCTGGCTGTTGGCCAGTTTGAAAATGCGGGTTTGCATTTCGTTCTGACTTGCAAGAGGCGGGGCGGAAGGCACTGCGGGAGCTGCCGCGGGGGCTGCTTGTGCGAGCGCGGCGAGAGAATTCGGATCGATCGAGGGATTTTCGTCGATTTTTTGAAGAAGCGTTTTGGCTTTCTCGGCGAGTTCTGTATTAGCGCTGATTAAGAGGATTCCTTTAGCGCTCGGATCGGGGCGCATTCGTACGTCTGGGATGACAAAATCCGCCATTTTATTAACCGCATCGAATACGTCTGCCTGATGCATCGAAATCCAATCGACGCGAATGGATTCCTTTCCCGCGCCCAGTTGTTTGATATCGCTGGTGATTGCGCTCCAGGGAATATTGGATTGATGGAGTGATGTGGCCGGTTGACTTGTTTGATCTTCTGCCGGGACAGGGATATTTCCCAGACAGAGCACGAATAACGCGAATGAAAGGATGAAAGCTGAAAGGTTTTTCATGGTTGTTCTCCTTTAAAGTTTTTCAAGTTTTTGCGATTTCATAAATTCCAGACAACCTGGATATTCCCGTTGTCGGTTGTGCCTTCGATGACGCGCCGCTCCTGAACGCGATTGGCTCGAGTTCCATCTTTTTCTTTATCGGATTTCTGTTTTGGGGCTTCAGCGGCATTCCCTTGCAGGATCACGATGACCGGGTCGTCGAGTGTAGAGAAAACCTTGGCGGCGGGAGTCCCGCCCAGCATCGCCGGAACTGTACCTGCAACCGTACCCGCAACGGGAGGCGCGTCCGGTTTTGCGATTTCGGGGGCGGATCGAACCACCGTCGCCGCCAGGAGGGCCATGCCACAAGCCAGACCGGCGGAGAACGTAAACGCATGCCGCAGGACCGGCCAGAGAAATCCGGACGAACGGTCTTTCCGAGCGAGTCCGGAGGAACGCCAGGCCGTCTCGAAGGTTTCGATTTTGTGTCCCAAGGATTGCTCGGGAACTGCCAGTCGGTTGAGTGCCTGGAGCGCTTCCGTCAGATCGTCGTAACGTTCCCGGCACGCCGGGCATTGTTGGATATGGCGGCGAAAACTTTCGTTCTCG
>CAZFOX010000527.1:0-4266 GCA_964520565.1 uncultured bacterium
TCTGCAATCCAGCCAGACCGATTGGGACGGACAAGGAAAGGAGATCGGTTTCTCCGGCTTCACAGACACCTGGAAAACCCTGCTCTGGGGCGTCGACATGAGTAAACACAAAGAGGCATTCACTGCGGAAGGCGGTTGGTTCTCGGTTGGTTTTTCAAGTAACAACGATGCCTCTCAACAGGGTGCACGTGTTTTTTACGACAATTTCCGTGTTTCCGTACCCAAAGGTGGCCCCGTCAACGTCGGAAACTGGAGCCTGTTTTAATCGTCAATCTCCGTGATATCTCCATGGATTTGAAAAGGCGAATCGGAAGGTTCGCCTTTTCTTTTATCGTATTTATCTTTTCCCTTCTTATTTAGTATCATTTGTATTATAAATAAATCGGAATTCTATTAGGATTCCCAAAAACAAAGGGGAGGTATTTCTCGCATGAAGAAGGTTTTATTTTTCGCATTACTCATGGTTATTGCGGCGGGTGCGTTCACGCAAGAAGAAAAGCGGGTATTCATAACCGGCTTTGAAGATGATGAAGACGTCATCGGCACGTGGAGTTGGTCGGGCAATGCATTTAAGGAATCGTTTGTCGACTATCCGACTTCTCCCAAACCCGTTGAAGGCGAAGCGGTTTTCGTCGTTGTGTACGATAACGGCGGCTCGGAATGGCAATACGCCACCTGGACTTTCGGCATTAATCCGGTGGATATCAGCGGAATGCGTGAAATCCATATGTGGGTATATTTTACTCCCAATTCCGTGGGACCGTATCAGATTCGTCTCGACCTGCCTGGCGGCAACATCCTGGGATTTGCTACAGCGCCTAGCGTGGGCGAGTGGCATGAACTGGTTTGGAAAATCGACCGGAAAACAGCTGTGGCCGATTTTATGAAATCCATCAACACGTTATACGGCTTTATTGTTCCCACACCGGGCTCTGCCAAAGGCGAAGTGTGGATCGATAAAGTCGAGGCGGTTCTGCCGGCCAACACACCCAGCGAGTTTGAAGAAATTCTGGTCTACGGATTCAACGAAGCCGATCCGGCCACCGGCGCTCCGAAGGGCTGGACACAGGCTGGTACTGACGGATACATGCCCGAAATGTCCGCCGGTCTGGCCGATCCCAAAGAAGGCACCGATGCGATGGCGATGTTCTGTTGGAGCGGCTACATCCAGAATGTGAGAACCACCAATGCGCTCGAAGCCTTCAACCGATGGAAAGATGTCCTGGAAATTCAATTCGACGTCCTGACTCCAACCGCTATCTCCGGGGGCTGGATGCAGAGCCGTATCCGGTTGCGCTCTGGGATCGGAGACGACACGTCTACTGTTGTCGAGCGTGAATCTAAGGAAATCGGTTATTACGACGCCACCTCCGCCTGGAAAACTCTGCTGTGGGAAGTCGATATGGCTCCCCATATCCCCAACATCCAGGCGCAGGGAGGATGGTTTGAAGTACGCATCGACACAAACCAAGATGCTTCGGCGGATGGATCGGTTGTCCTGGTGGATAACTTCCGCGTTACGGTTCCGAAAGGCCCCGTGGAAGTAAACGATTGGTGTTTATATTAAGTAGTATTCGTTCGGAATAATCGTCAATCCGGGACAGGTCAAACGACCTGTCCCGTTTTCTATAGGCAAGTATGATTGAAAATAATGGAAGAGTTTTTGTTGGGTGCATACAACAGGATCGTATCGACTCAACTTCTCTTTATCCAATCTCTCATGCGATAATACCTTAAATATCATCCTCAGATAGGGAGTCGTATCATGAATCCTATAATCCCCAATCGGCGTCAATTCGTTCAAATGGCGGCATTATCAACTGTGGCCGCCACCGCTACCTCGGCTGTAACAGCCGAAAAACCGCAACCGTTTATCCCCCCCGGATTTAAACCCGGCGAAATGCGTCTTGCCAGCGTGAGTTGGAATTTTGGCGGGATTATCAACGCCTGGCCCTGCGACGCGGCCATTGATGCAGTCGGCAGCCTGGGTTTTTCCGGTATTGAATTGATTGTCGGAGAGCCGAAAGACATCGGCGATTATTGGAGCAAGGAAGCGGTGATTTCCGGCCTGAAGAAGAAACTGGAATCGCACCAGATGGCCGTATCGCAGTTCGTGCTTTTTCAGAGCGCGGTCGAAAATCTGTCCAGCCTTAACACCGAGGATCGGAACCGGAGCCTGGATATATTTGAGGAAGGCTGCAAGGCCGCACAGAAATTGGGCGCACCCTTCGTGAATATCGTCGCCCCCTGGCCTCGTGAAATTAGCGGCCCGCAAGAGTACCTGCCCCGCTATTTCGCCGAAACCCGGCCCAACCGCAAATATCATATGGATATCTCTCCCGGTTTCGATTTCGTGGAAGTATGGGAAACCTTTGTGGCTACGGTCAAAGAATGCATCGCTCGGGCGCAACACTACGGCCTGCGTTTCTCGTTGGAGAATCACACTCATACCCTGGTACACGATTCCACCGCGTTTCTGCATCTCTGGGATCAGGTGAAAAGTCCAGCTTTGTGTATGAATCTGGATATCGGCTGGATTCAATTGCAACGCGAGTATCCACCCACTGCCATTTATAAAGTGAAAGATCATATAGTCAATTGCCATCTGCGCGACATCGACAGCGAAGGACTGGTGTTCGTGGGCATCGGCGAAGGGGTAATGGATTTCAAAGCGGTTATAGAGACATTGAAAGACGTTGGATTCACCGGTTATCTGGCTTTCGAACAGGATGGAGTAAAAGACATGCGCGCTACCCTGGCAAACGGGAAAAAGTTGATTGAAGAATTGATTGGGTAATGCGACAATCCCCCACACGGAAGATATCTCCCTCCGGGAGAGGAAATAGAGACTATCGGAAAACCAAGGTTTCAATCATGAAACATACTATTTTATTCGCTTTCCTGGCCGTAACGATCCTGGGTTGCGCCCATACGTCTCGAGGCCGGTCCTGTGCGCCTCCCGAAGCATTTGATATTCATGCGGCTTATCTGCGAACAGTTTTTGTTTCTCCGGACGGCAACGATGAATCCGGCACAGGGACCTCAACCAGCCCTTTCCGAACGCCTGAGCGTGCTGTTCGTAATGTTGTGCCGGGAACGGATATCGTTCTCCGGACTGGAAATTATCCTCCCGGTGCCTATATCGCCAACCTTCAAGGAACTGCAGAAAATCCCATTCGTATCCGGGGCGAATCGCCGGAAAAACCGGCTATCATCTCCGGTGGAAATGGAGGAATGCAATTATCCGATCCACGGTATCTTGTATTGGAAAACCTGCGAATTGAGGGCTCGTCCTCCAATGGTTTGAATATCGACGATGGCGGTAGTTATAGCACACCCGCCGAGTTTGTAATTTTGAGAAATATCACAGTAAGAAATATCGAGGCAACCGGAAACGTCGATGGAATAAAACTATCGGGTTTGGATCGCTTCCGAATCGAACAATGTACGGTCGATAATCCCGGTGACGGTGGATCGGCCATCGACATGGTCGGTTGCCACGATGGTATCTTGCTTCACAATCGAATCGTCAACTGCCAGAGTTCCGGTATTCAGGCCAAAGGCGGATGCTCCCGCCTGCTGATATACGCCAATCGCTTTGAGAATGCGGGGATGCGGCCTATTAATATGGGAGGTTCAACCGGCATGCAGTATTTCCGCCCTCTCGACGCAAGCGCGGAAGCGTCCCATTTAACCGCCTGGGGAAATATCTTCATCGGCGGCGACACTCCCATTGCGTTTGTCGGATGCGAAAACGGTCTCTTTGCCCATAATACGGTCTATCTGCCGGGGAAATGGGCGGCGCGAATATTACAGGAGAACAATAACGCACAATTGATCCAGTGCCGGAACAACGCCTACGCCAACAATATCATTGTCGTCGATAACCGGGTCGGTACGTTCATTAACATCGGGCCTAACACGCAATCCAATACGTTTCTTTTCGCCAATAATTTATGGTTTCATTCAGCCAACAATAGTTTTTCCGGCCCGAACCTTCCTTCCCCTGAAATCGGCAGCCTTATTCAAAAAAATCCACTGTTCGTGAATCCCGGCGAAATGGATTTCCACCTGCAAAACTCGAGTCCCGCTATTGGATCGGGGAGAGATTTGCAGAATTTCGTAAATACGTTCGATATTCAGATACCCACCGTTGGCGATTACGAAGAACGTTGCTGGAACACACCCCCATCCATCGGCGCTTTGGAAGGCGATCCCCTCACCGGCATTCGGGGATGGAAACGGCACCCCTAGAGTCTGACCGTT
>CAZFOX010000528.1:0-4034 GCA_964520565.1 uncultured bacterium
GGCAAAACCGAGGAGAAAAGTGTATAGTAAAGAAGATAACTTAAGGCTTTTTGTCCATTTTTATTTCGATTGAGTGCATCGAGTCTTTCATCTGGAAGGCGAGGGGATATATAGAATGCAATCATTCATCGATAAGAGGAAATCGAATCTCTCACCAGGAATTGGAGGATTATTATCATGCACTGCAAAAAAAAATGGATCGCCGCCGTTTTTTCTTTAGCGTGTTTGATCCCGCCGGCTTTCTCACAGGATCAGTATATCGATCCGGAACTATTGGATATCAAGAAAATTCGGGAGGAGGAACAACTCGGCGAGAATTATAATTTTACGCGTCTTTATGTCTTTCTGGCAGTGAGGAAAAATCAGGAATATGAGGCTTTTGTCACCCGGAACGAACAAGATCTGGATAACGATAAAAAATCCGTTTTGGAGGAACCGAACGATCTGAATGAATACCAAAAACTGACGACATTCAGCAATGAGTTGAAAATTGAAGAAAACAAGCATATCTGCTATATCACCGCGTTACCTCATTACGATACACTTTTCCCCAACATCGCGGATCCGTTTGGCAGCAATGGCATAGTTGAAATCTCAACCCGGACGAAATCCGACAACATCAAACGCCTGGAAGGAACCAAAACTCTTCCTCTTATTGATAGCTTGACGGGAGATACTGTCGGCATCGAACGGTATGTCGCCTTTTATAACAAGGCGGTCAATACCGTGGAAGTGACGAAAACAACGAAAGACAGCGAAGGAAAAGAGGTCGTGGAAAAAACCGGTGAAGTCAAAGAAGTAATCGGGCCTAATATCGGTTCGTATGGATTTATTTTTATGCAGCTGGAAGAATCCGATAAGTGACTTTGCTTGATCCTTTGGTTCGCAAAGAAAGGCCGTTCTGTATGGATCGGCCTTTCTTCATTCTTAATTCCTTTTAGGAAAAAACGATACTCAATCTGGTTGTCATTCAGCCTTCTACAAATTCTCTCAATGTGTGATTAATATTTCCAAGAGATGAACCGGTAGACAAGAATTGCTTGAATCCTAGCCAAAGATATTCGAAATTCAGGTATTTGCAAATTCTTTCAAGGCTCCCCAAGTAATCTGAGAGATAAACTCGCAGAATCGCCTTGAAAGAATCTATCTACAAGACTTTGTGGCTAGATTAAAGTGACTGGTACAAGATATAGTGTGAGTTTCGTCTTCAAAACATTTTTTGCCGGATTATCAGATAAGGAATAATATGGAACCGGTCAGCATTATCATCCTGGGCGTTTATTTTTTGATCCTCATTAGTATCGGAGCGTGGTGCTCGCGCCGACAGGAATCGCTTAACGATTTTTTTCTGGCGCGGCGGACGATTCCCGCCTGGGCGGCTCTCGCCTCGGTGGTCGCGACCGAAACCAGCGCGGTAACCCTCGTGGGCGCTCCCGCCCAGTCGTTTGCAGAAGGCGGAGACCTGTCGTTTCTGCAGGTGGCTTTTGGATACATCATCGCGCGGGTGATTCTCTCGCTCTATTTCCTTCCCCGTTTTTTCGACCGTGAGATTGTCACTATTTACGCATTCTTAGGGATTCGATTTGGAAAGCGAACGCAGCGGGTGTCGGGTATCTTCTTCTTCATCACCCGCGCGCTGGCTTCGGGAATCCGTCATTACGCCGCCGCTCTCGTGATCTCCAGCGTGTTCGGCGTCGATTTGATCAGCGCGATTCTCTTTACGGGATTTATCTCCGTGGTTTATGCCACAATGGGCGGACTTTCGGCAGTCATCTGGACGGAAGTGTTTCTCCTCGCCGTGATGATTACCGGTGGATTGCTCGGCTTTCATTACGCATTATCGATGATCCCCGGAGGGTGGGCGGGAGCGATGTCCAAAGCGGAAGCCGCCGGAAAAATGGCTTTGATTCATTTGGATTGGAGCGGGAATGGGAACTACTCGCTCCTGATCGGCATGCTCAGCGGAGTGTGTTTATGCCTGGCTTCGCATGGCGCGGATCAGGATATGGTGCAACGGCTGCTCTCCTGCCGTTCTCTGCGCAGCGCACAAAACGCACTGGTGGGAAGCGGAATTTTTATTTTTTGCCAATTTGCCTTCTTTCTGACTTTAGGAGTCCTCCTGTTTGTCTTCTTTGGAACGTTGCCTTCCGAATTAACGAAAAATGACGAGATCTATCCTTTTTTCGCCGCCCGGTACATGCCTCCCTGGGCGGCGGGATTGGTCATTGCCTCCATTCTTTCCGCCGCCTTGTCGAGCACGGCGTCGGCGCTGAACGCACTGGCGTCCAGCTCGGTCAGCGATTTTCTGATTCCGTTATGGAAAAAACCCATCTCCGATAAAAAGGTTGTCGCTATCTCCCGGATTTTTACCGTGGTTTGGACATTGATCCTGATTGTAATCGCTATTCTGGCCAGCCAGTCGAAAAGCATCTTCGATGCAGGTTTTAGCATCGCCAGTTACACCTCCGGCAGCCTGTTGGCCGCCTTTTTATTAGGTATCTTCACGCCTTTGAAAAATGAAGCCGCCTTGATTGCCGGGATGGTGGCCGGCGTTATCATAGTATTGACTGTATCCTCATTCGGTTTCCATTGGACATGGTACGTCCCGCTGGGAGTGTTGACGACATCTCTGACGGCCTATTTGCTGGAGCGGATATTACCGCTGGCGGCGACAAGAGGCGAAGCGTGAGTTCCCGTTTCTATCACCACAAGCAGACACGCCGCCGGTTTCTTTGGCAATGCGCGGGTAGCGCTCTGGCCGTGGGATGCGGTTCGCGGGCCGGATCGTTTTATATGCCTCCCCGCGATCCGGATACATTGGTTTTGTACGATGTCGCCGATCCCCCCACACTCGACCCGGCTCGATCGTGGGGGGTTCTGGATGGGCGGTTGGTGGGGCTGGTGTTTTCCAATCTGGTGCGATTCGACCTTCAGGCAAAAATGATTCCCGATTTGGCGCAAACGTGGTCGGCTTCACCCGATGGCCTGGAGTACACATTTTCCCTCCATCCCGGCGCGCGGTTTTCCAATGGACGGCCCATCGTGGCAGAAGACGTCCGGTATTCCTTTCAGCGGGTGCTCGACCCAGCCCTCGCTTCCTCCTCGAAATGGGTTGTCGAACGAATCAAGGAAATAGCTGTTGAAAACGACCATACCATCGCGTTGCGTCTGGCCGAACCGTTTGCGCCTTTTTTAGGATTATTGGCCATGCCCGCCGCGTCAATCGTTCCCCGCGAAGAAGTCGAGAAGTGCGAGAAAGAAGGTATTCCCTTCGGCGAACGTCCAGTGGGCGGAGGCCCCTGGTTGTTCCGCGAATGGCGGCACGATCAATCGATCCTGTTCGAACGGAACGAATCCTATTGGGGAACAAAACCCAATCTGCGCCGATTGAGAATCGACATCATCAGCAATCCCTTTACGGCCATCGCCGAATTCGAAACCGGCAATCTGGGAGCTATCAATCCGTTACCGATGGTGGAAATTCCCCGCTGGATCCATCATCCGCAATGGCGAGCCTATACCCAGAGAATCGGAGTGCTGAACGTCGATATGATCCTGTTTAATTGCGAACGCCTGCCGTTTAACCGGGAGGAAGTCCGGCGGGCGTTATGCCAGGCCGTGGATACACCATTGCTGGTGGAAGGCGTCCGGGAAGGAGCCGGTGAAATCAGTTCCGGCCCGGTTCCTCCAGGGCTCGACGGTCATACGCCGGGACGTAAGCTTCTGCGCGCCAATCCGGAAGAAATCCGGGTCGTCTTGAAGGAAAACGGTCTGATCGAACGCGGCCTTGATTTAATGATCCCTTCGCGCGAGAACTTCACTCGCACCACCGGCGAGGTGTTGCAGGCGATCTGGAAGAACCTGGGAATCCCAGTGCGGTTGCGGGTTCTGGAATGGGTATCGTATCGGCAGGCATTACGCGAAGGGCAGTTCGACGCCGCCTTCCGAGGCTGGTTCGCCGATTATCCCGACGCCGACAATTTTCTCTTCCCGCTGTTCCACTCCTCGCAGATCGGATCGGGGAATATGTCGCG
>CAZFOX010000528.1:4044-4262 GCA_964520565.1 uncultured bacterium
GTTTCCGCGACGCAGAAGTCGATTCGTTGATCGAAACCTCGCAACGCGAGCTCGATCCAGCCGCCCGAAAGACACTCCTGGAGAAAGCCAATAACGCCGTCTACGAAAAAGCCCCGGCGCTTTTTTTATGGCACGAGGCGAAATTCATCGTCACCCAACCCTGGCTGAAAAACTTTGCAGAGCCGCTGATATTCAACGGGACAAGATATTTAGAGGAG
>CAZFOX010000529.1:0-4251 GCA_964520565.1 uncultured bacterium
AGATCGTGAAGTGTTTCCGCGACGAAGACCAGCGCAAAGACCGTCAGCCGGAATTTACTCAAATCGATGTGGAGATGTCGTTCATTACGCCGGAAGACATCTACAGCATGATGGAAGGGCTTATCAAAACCCTGTGGAAACAATTGCTGGACGTCGATTTACAGACCCCATTTCCCCGTTTGCCCTATTGGGAAGCCATGGAGCGGTATGGCATCGACCGTCCCGATACGCGATTCGCCATGGAACTGCGAGATATCGGCGATATCGGCGCGGAATCGGAATTCAAAGTGTTCCGCAGTGTGGTGGAGAGCGGTGGCAAGATCTCCGGCCTTTGCGTCCAAGGCGGCGCCAGCTTCAGCCGCAAGGAGATCGACGATCTAGGAACCGAAGCGGGTGTTTTCGGCGCGAAGGGGCTGGCCTGGATGAAGGTTACCGAGAAGGGACTGGAATCCAACATCGTGAAGTTTTTTGCGGAGGGATTGCAACACAAATTGATCGAGCGCTTCCAGGCCAAGCCGGGCGATCTTTTGTTGTTCGTGGCCGATGAACCCAAGATCGTATACGCCTCGCTCGCCTATCTGCGCTGCCAGATCGCCGAACGGCAGAAAATCTACGATCCCAATGAAAACAAATTCCTGTGGGTGGTGGATTTCCCCATGTTTGAAAAAGACGATCAGGGGAATCCAACCCCGTTGCATCATCCCTTCACGTCGCCCTATCTCGACGATCTGGCTATGTTGGAAACCGATCCTCTGAAGATGCGCTCGCTTTCGTACGATATGGTGCTGAACGGCATCGAAATCGGGGGAGGGAGCATCCGTATTCATCGCCGCGACGTTCAAAGCCGCGTCTTTCAGGTTTTGGGGATCGACGAGCAAAAGGCCATGGAGAAATTCGGCTTTCTGATGGATGCTTTCCGCTTTGGCGCCCCCCCGCACGGCGGGATCGCCTTCGGATTCGACCGCCTGATTATGCTGATGCTGCGCGAGCCGAATATCCGCGAGGTCATCGCGTTCCCGAAAAACCAGCGCGCCGTTGCGGTTATGGAAGGCGCGCCTTCGGGCGTTGAAGAGGAGCAATTGAAGGAATTGGGCATACGGATTCGGTTGTAATGTCCATGAGGATTTTACGGTGACTGTCACTATCCATCGCGCTTCCGTTGCCGATGCCGGAGAGATACTGTCCCTGCAGAAACGCGCCTACCGTAGCGAGGCGGAGATTTACGGCGATTTTTCGATTCCCCCGCTAACGCAAACCCTGGAGAACATTGAAGAAGAATTTCAGCATACCACGTTCTTAAAAGCCATCCGGGACGGTGCGCAGGAAGAGACGATTGTGGGTTCGGTGCGCGCCTTTTTAAGGGACGGAACCTGCCATATCGGCCGCCTGATCGTTCATCCCGAGGTCCAGAACCAAGGGATTGGATCGCGGTTGATGAACGCCATCGAATTGCAGTTTACCCAAGCGGAGCGCTTTGAGCTGTTCACCGGCCATCGGAGCGAACGCAACCTCTATCTATACCAGAAATTGGGTTATACGATTTTTAATACCCTGCCGGTGAACGAACGGTTGAACCTTATTTATCTCGAAAAAAAGAACGCTTCTTTTGGATCCCCTCAGGATAAATAGGAAATGACAAAAAAAAGCCCCTTTCGAATTTGGGGGGTGAAAGGGGAAAAAAATAGGGGGTGAATAAATTGAGGGGTGAGTGATTCAACTACATCTTTATACCTTCTTATACCTTTATTTCGCTTTTGATTTTTAAAATACCCGGATCAATTGGCCATGCTGTTGAAGGATTTCGCCGTTTCGCGATACTCGCGCCGTAATGTGGCGAGCGAGTGCTGTACTTCTTCCAATCGTTTCTGAAACCGGGGGATTTCTTCGCTGACGATTTCCATCATGGCGTAATCGCGGTTGCGGATATTGGTCAACTTGACGTCGTCCAAAACCAGAATCATAGCTTCCAAGAATTCCGCCTGATCGAGCAGCCGTTTTTCCAGACGCACCCAATGCTCGCCGACGGTCTTTAATCGATCCGCGTACCGGGGACTGGCGGTTGGCGCGTTTGCGGTTCGAGCAGGTAACGAAAGAATCTCGGCCATGAATATTATCCTTCGCAATGAGATGGCTTGGTAAAAGAGCAAGCCTCATGCCATCCGAATTATTTAGAATAAGTACCAGAGATTCATGAACTTATATAAATCGATGGAAAAAGAAGCGCGGCAAGAAAGTACTGTTTGGGGCTGCCGGATCAAGAATAATTTGCCGTGATGCGGGAAGGGTGGTCTGACAATATAAATATTCTCGGGTAAAAAGCCTGCTGTGAACCAACTGGCGAATTGGATCATCATGAGATTGCTTCGCTACGCTCGCAATGACATAACGATACGCTCTTGTCATTGCGAGCGTAGCGAAGCAATCTGAAAATCCACAGGTTGGTTTTTACTCGGCATTTAATGGCCGCTCTAAGAGTACGAATAAAACGATTCGGACTATTCATCCGGGTTGGGTTTTTGGCGGGCGCGTTTTTTTTCGGCAATGCGTTTTTTTTGGGTGAGAATCTTTTCCCGCGCCGAATGAGGCAGGGCGGTCGGGACCCGCGGACGGCGGCGGCGAAACCGTTCCTGCAATTTCTTTCTTAATAGAGACAGAGCGATCTGTTTGTTGCGGTATTGATAGCGTTCCCGCTGGCAGGTCACTACCACGCCGGAAGGGCGGTGGCGCAGCCGAACCGCCGTCTCGCGGCGATTGACATTCTGGCCGCCGTGGCCGCTGGAACAATAGGTCTCGACGTCGCAGTCGGTCAGGAGTTCTTCGTCGGTGGGGGGAATCCGCAAAGAAGTCATTCTTCTTATTTCTCTTCCTTTCCCAGAATGCATTGAATGGCAGGCCACATCAGTTCCGCCTGCCAGTGCATCATGGAACTGCATGCCATGACCTCTTTGATGGATTGAGGCCGGTGATGGGCAACCGCTGTAAGCGCCGCCCGGGTAGCCAATACCGAGGGTGTTACTCCCAGGTTTTCTGCAAGACTGGCGCATTCCTTCATCAAAAATTCGATTTGTTGCTTGCAATTCGGCGCGGGCGGCGGTGGTTTTGGCGCCCGGATCGATTGCGGCCATTCAGAAGGAGGTAAATTCTGCGCTTTATGAATGGCTTTCTCAAGATATTTCAGACGGTTGCCGACACAGTTCCGGGGAAGTTTCGGCCCTTCCCGCAATGGTGCACCGGGATGTTGACTCACCCACAGTACTAAATCCAGGATTTTTTGGTTCGCGATTACCTTAAACGGTGGAAGATCGGCTTGTTGGGCCTCGTTCTCGCGCCAATGCCAAATCTCGCGAAGAAGCGCCATTTGCGGGCGATCCAACAAGTGAATCCCCTTGATCCGCCATAGGCGATCGAGATCGCGGGGCCGATCGAGCGCCGTGGCAATAACGGTGCGTTCGCACGATTCGCGGTGCCATCGATCGCGTCCTTTTTCTTGTAATTCCTTCTGAAGCCGGTCGGCCAAGGGACCGAGATAATGCGTATCCTCGCAAGCATACTGTAATTGCGCCGGAGTGAGGGGACGGTGAGACCAGTTCGTCTTTTTTCCCAAATTGCCCAGCGTTACATCGAAAAATCGTTGCACCAGGGGAGTTAGTCCAAACTCGGTGTATCCCAACAATTGCGCCGCCAGCATGGTATCGAAAACATCCTGCTGAGGACGAAAACCGAAGGAGTTACGAAGCATGCGCAAATCGTAATCGGCGCCATGCAGAATCAGCGATTTATTGGATAATGTATTTAAGAAAACGCTCAGGTCGATTGCTGCCAGTGGGTCGACGATATAATTTCGACCGTCGAATGAAAGTTGAATCAGACAAACCTTGGCGTAATAGTGATGCAGGCTGTCGGCTTCCGTATCGAGCGCAATACGATCGGCTTTTTTCAGATCGACAATCAATTCCTCCAACTCGTTCGCTGTATCTACATATCTGAATTGTGCGCATTCGGGATGATTCAACCTAAAAAAATCCTTTCTGAATCCTGTTACCGGTATATTTTTTCACTTTTTATAGTGTACCTTCTCCCAAACCAAGATTATACTGGCGGACATACACATCCAATCCATTCATGCCGATAGTAAACTTTCCCGGAATTCGATCTTATATTATACTAATCGTATATGATAATCCGGTACAAAGTGTCTTGAAGACGAAACTCACACTATATCTTGTACCAGTCACTTGGATTGATCCACGA
>CAZFOX010000530.1:0-4247 GCA_964520565.1 uncultured bacterium
GAAAAGGCACGAGATCATGAGGTTTTCTCCGTTGTGAATCCTTTACGGATCATTTTACCCCATCCTTTCTTTCCACGCAGTTTGGAATAGACGCCCCGCATGCGCCAGTATGCGTTCATCTGCCGATAGCCAAAATTTTCCAGGATGGCGAGATAGAACAAATGAAGTAGATCGGTTAGCCTGGGGTATCGGCGAAAGCAGATTTCTTCTAATCCGACGGCTGTGATGGAGAGAGTGATTCCAAATAGGATAGCCGCTGTCAGGAAGGCGATCGCGAAGGGTGGATTGATGATGCCAAGAAAAAAGGAGATGATAAAAGCGAGGTAACCCAGAATTTCGATAACCGGGCCGAGCATTTCCAAAAAGAAAAAATAGGGATAGGCAAAGAGACCGATACGTCCAAATCGAGGATTGAGAAGCATGGCTTTATGCAGCCACATCGTTTCCATGAGTCCCCGTTGCCAACGGTCACGTTGATTGCCGAGGATGCGTAGGGTTTCCGGGCATTCTGTCCAGGCGACGGAATCCGGGACAAAGGCGACGGTATAGGCTTTCTTATGGCGGCGGAAGTAATGATGCAACCGAACCGTGGCTTCCATATCTTCGCCGACGGTTTGCGTGTTAAATCCTCCGGCATCGATAATCGCCGAGCGTTTGTACATTCCAAATGCGCCGGAAATGATCAACATGGAATGGAGTACATGCCATCCCACCCTCCCGGAGAGAAAAGCGCGCAGATATTCCAGAACCTGGAATCGGGCAAGAAGTTTTTTGGGCAAACGAATTTGGGTTACAACGCCGGCGTGAACGGTGTAATCGTTGACAATCCGAATTGTTCCACCCGCGGCGACGGTGGTTTTGTCGATCATAAAAGGGCGGACAATGCGCAAGAGAGCATCTTTTTCCAGAAGGCTGTCGGCGTCCAGAATACAGAATAATGGAGTCCGGCAGAAATTGACTCCGGCATTTTGTGCATCCGCTTTTCCCCCGTTTTCTTTATCGATCAACCAGAGATTGGGATAGCGTCGGCTTTGATAGATTCCTCGCACCGGGGCTGTGGAAATCGTGGCGGTTGGCGCACGGGGTGAGAGCGTCATATCGTAGGCGTGAACGATTCGTTCGCGCGTTGAGTCTTTCGAGCCGTCGTTAACGACAAGAATTTCGAAATCGGGATATTTTAGAGTTAAAAACGATTTAATGGATTGAACGCAGGTGGCTTCTTCGTTGTAAGAAGGAACAATCAAGGAGAGAGGAGGCGTACCGATCGTCGTGAGTAAATCTTCGGTATTAATCGCTTTCAGTTGCCGGTTGTATTTTCGCAGGAAACGGAATGCGACGATGCTGGTAAATAAATAAGTGAAGTTCAAAAGAATGAAATAGAGTAAAGTCAGGTAATTGATGCCATGAAGAAAATACCAGAGAGGCCAGGGCATTAGGAATTCTCCTCCAAAAGAACCTGCTGGGCAAGGATGGCGCGGTCGTGGTGAGATGCGGCAATCTCTTTTAACTCGTCCAAACCTCCAGTTTCCAGAAGACCTTTTGCGGCTTGAAGGGCAACCCAGGGCGATGCGTCCAATACGGCTTTGGCTAACGACGGACGGTCGTTGGAATCTCCCAGATGGCCAAGAGCCCGGATGGCCTGAATGCGGATTACATCGTCCGGTGAATCGGTCAAACGACGAATATTGGACAAATGACAGGGGCGACCGGTTCGGGATAGAAGGCGCAGGCATGCGGCGGTCAGTTCCAGATCGGCGCCTTGAGTCAAGATGGAATCGGCGATATCCGCTGAGGAAAAATCGTTGAGATCCTTGAGTGCGTCACAGATAATGGTGCGGACGTCTTCGGGGATTTGAGGATTGGCGAGGCTGTTTCGTAACTGGGGGATAATGCTGGGACCAACGGCTACCAGCATCGAAGTCAGATAGGCTTGACTCCAGTTTTCGAATCGATGCAAACGTTCTAGAACAGGCTGGATCAATTCCGGATGTTCGGGATTGGCTAAAGACCGGGCGGCGATCATGGCGACGAGAGGCGATGGATCGTCCAATGCATGGATTATTTCTTCGATATAATTCTTCAAGCCTAATAGACTCAGCGTCTGAACGGCGCGCGCACGGCGTTCGGCATCCTTGGCTTTCAAGCGGATTTGAATGAGGGGCAAATAAGGTTGAGCGAGACCTTTCAGGATAACGATTTCATTTCCTTTTAACAGGCGGGCGTACCGCTGCAGAAAATCGATGAAATAAAGGCGGTCTTTTTTTTGCACCAGGGCGTTCAGATTGTCGACCGATCCAATCCCGGAAAGAATATCGAGCAATTGATTTTCCCATCGGGATTCAAGAGCACTCCACCGTTGCATGCGACGCATATTGATAAGGCGAAGGAGAATGGTATAAATGGCCAATCCAACGGAGAGCAGAAAAAAGACGAGAATAACGATGGCCAAAAAAATCAGTGTGGCATCCCAGAGAGTGGCGTTGACGATCCATCTTTGTAATAGAACCAACACGATATTTTTTATTCTTTTCTGTCAATATTTGAAGACATGACTACTAGCGCGACCAACAAGAATTGTCGAGTAAAAAACAACGATCCGATTTTTAGATTGCTTCACTTCGTTTGCAATGACATGAACGTATCGCTATGTCATTGCGAGCAAAGCGAAGCAATCTAACGATGATCCGATTCGCCAGTTGATCCATAGTATGCTTTTTTACCCGACAATATTAAACGGTCAGACTGCTACTATCCAGGTAAATTCCGAATTCACTCTTTCATTATACTGGCATTAGATGGAGACTGTATTGGGGGTTGGAGTATTTTTTAGATGCCGATGAATTCTCGCCAATAATTCAACCGGTGAAAAGGGCTTCAAAATATAATCGTTCGCACCCAGGGCGAAACCCCGTTCAATATCTTTTTCGCTGCCCATCCCCGTCAGGATGATGATGGGAAGATCGGTGTAAGTAGGAATTTTTCTCGTATGTGCGATGAGTTCGAAACCATCCATCACGGGGACGTTGACGTCGTAAATCCCCAAAGAAATGCTCTCGTTCTGGAGTGCCTCCAAAGCAGAAGCGCCGTCCATATAATGAAGGACATCCAGGTTTTCCCGCTTCAAGCGGTGGATGATGACGGTTGCTGTTAATTCGTCATCTTCCACAAGAATGATTTTTTTCTGTATTGTATCGATTCGATCGGAAGAAGACAGGATACGGTTTCTACCCATGATTTTGGCGTTGTAGAGATACACGTTGGCAGAAGCGATGGCTTCGTTGGCGGGAATTGGTTTGTTGACGAAATGAACGCCCGCGGAAAATGTCAGAGACAGCTTTTCTCCATTGGGTAGGGAGAGGGGTTCGTTTCGGAGTTGTTCCAGCGCGGACTGGAGGATACGGACTGCTTCCGTTTCCGGTGTGTTATGAAAAAGCAGGGCAAAGAAAGATCCTTCCCATCGTGCAATCCGGTCTTCTTCCTGAATATGAGAAGCAAGAATCCGGGCAGTATGATTAATCGCTTTGTTGGCCACATCGTTTCCGTGCTTCGATTTGATCGCTTCATGACGGTCGATATCGGCCAGGGCCAGCGAGAATGCGTGGCCGGATCGCGAGGAATGGGCCAATTCCTTGGTGAGAATTTCGTTGAAGGCAGCACGGTTGGATAGGCCGGTTAATGAATCGATCCGCGCTTCGCGGCTGATATTGGCGGAACGTTGCAATTGGGCGGCGACCGCATTGGCCAACGAACGTGGATCGAATGGTTTCCGAAAAAACGCATCGGCTCCCAGGGCATAACATTCCGTTTCCGGCTGGCTTCCTCCCTGGCTGGTTAGTATGAAGATGGGGATGGCGGCGGTTTTCGGTCTTTCACGTAATTCCATGAGCAGGGTTCGGCCATCCATATCGGGTAAAACCAGATCGGAAATAATCAGGGATATTTCCTGCTCGTCCAGAATTTGCTTCGCTAGCGCGCAGGTCTCTGCAATCAAAATTTCCCGGTTGGGCGCTTTTAACGTCAAGGCGACAAGTTGCGCGATATCCGAAGTATCTTCGATGATTAATATCCGGAATTTTTCTTCCGCGCCGATACCGGCGGTTACCCGGAGGAGAGAGAGTAATCGGTCGAGCGAATGGGGGATATCCTGGCTGGGGGCATTATATACTGTCGAGGCGGCTTTTTCGATATCCGGGAAATCGTAATTTTTACTCGAGACCATCAGAGTTTGAGCGATCCGCCGGATGGAA
>CAZFOX010000531.1:0-4242 GCA_964520565.1 uncultured bacterium
ACTCCGCCATATTGCGTCGCGCCTTGCGAATCCGGGTACACATTTCCCGCCCACGCGCCGGAGTTATCGATGCGGAAGAGCCGCCATTGGAATTGATCGGTCACCGATTCAAAGGTGTATCCACCCACGCCATGCAAGTATTTTCCCGGCAACGTACCCAGTAGAAATCCCATATCGGAACGTTTGGATTCTGAATTGGCGAAATACTGAACCAATACGTCGATCACCGGCCAATCGGGCAACAGATCGAAAAGCTCATCCGCCACGTTAAAATAGGGATTGACCGACTTTTTCGCGGCTTTCCCGGCGATCGTTACATCTTCTGTGACCTGGTCTCCCCCCGTCAGGATTTTCAACGTGTCAGAAAACAGGTTTCCCTTGCCTGCCGGTATGGCATCCATCAGGAATCCATCCGCACTCCAAAAATGCACGTCGGCGGTGAAATCGGTGGTTGCCGGCCATTGATCGATATTCTGAGCTTGAACCGATACGGTTATTACACTAACAAAAAATAGAACAATCCAAAGAATGTTTCTTCTCATGTTTTTTTCCTCCAGATTAATGAACTCCCCAAATCCCGCTCTGATTATTTCGCTTTTTTAATTGGTACGATTCCTCCTTTCTCATGCAGATGAATAAGCGAAACCTCTCCCCGTTCTCCTCCGCGGGTTCAAGCGATTCGCTGAATCGATTCCCGCTCGATTAATTGAACGGGAATCAGTATCTCCGACGGCTGCCGCGCCGGATTTTCAATCGTTCGTAACAAAACGCGGACGGCATCCTGGCCGATGCGATCGAGATTCTGATGAATGGTCGTCAGCGGTGGATTGAGCAATTCGCTGAAATCCAGATCGTCGAATCCGGCCACACTGATATCGTCGGGAACCCGAATTCCCTGTTTCCGCAGAAATCCAAGCAACTGGCGTGCAATCAAATCGTGAATGCAGAAAAACGCCGTGGGCGCTTTGACGCCTTTCAGCGATTTCAGAATTTTCCTCTCGAAATCGCCCTCGATCTCTTTATAATAATGAACCACGGACGCAGATTGCCGTAAGCCCTTTTCCAACCCCTCGATCCGTCGATCGGTGGTGGGATTGACACAATCCAGCAAAACACATACGTCCCGATGTCCATATTCGCGTAACATCTCTCCAATGAATTTTCCGCCTTGATAGTTGTCGCTTCGGATACAGGAAACAGGGACGTCCTTGACAGGGATATCGATAAAAACGAATGGAATCCGTCTTTTTTGAATCTCTTCGCAAATCCGGAAATTCACCTCATCGAAAGGCGACAGCGCCAGCGGACGGAAAACGATCCCCTTCACACTCTGATTGGCGATTCGCTGGATATACTTCAAGGCTTGTTCCAACGAATTGCCGGTATTATTGACCGTTAAGGAATATCCCGCATGAAACGCGGCGGACGATACGCTCTTGATCAATTCCGGTTGAACGCCACCCGCCGAATCGCGCATCAAAAAGGCAATTAACTTGTTTTCGGGTACGCGGATTTCTTCGACGGTCCCCCAATTATGGGTCACAAACGTTCCGCGGCCTCGGATTTTTACCAGCAATCCGCGATCGACCAACTTCTGAAACGCCTGCCGGATCGTGGCACGGCATACCCCATACTTCTTAACCAGCGTATTCTCCGAAGGGATTTGAGAACCGGACGGGAATGCCCCCGAGATGATTTCATACTCGATGAGATCGGCTATCTGGATATAAAAAGGCACGCCGCTTTGCGTATCGATCTTTTTCATCTTCCCATTCAAAACAATCCAATTCGTTCATCTGTTGATTCACTTGTCCGTACAAGCTAACAGGTTCAAAAATCCCCGTCAAGTTCACAACAAAAAATAGGCGCTCCACCAGTTTTATTTATAATTACCGGTTCCTCCCATCGATCCTTATCCTGCCACAAAACCAAATACTGTAATAAAACCACAATCGCTATATATAACAATAGTCAATAAACTATTGATTTAATAAGATTTATGGAAAAAGAATTCCAAAATTTCACAAAAAATTAACTGGATTTTAATCCTCCTTTTTGATAGGATTTCAACGGCTCGCCCAATTACTAGAAGGCTAAGGAGATACGGATCATGAAACGCGGTGTTTTTCTTTCTTGCTTCATCGTGCTATTCAGTCCATCTGTTTTCTCGCAGCCCATCGGAATTTTCGATGGACAAGTCAGCATCGGCGACGACAATTTCCAGGGATCGGCAACATTTGCGAATGGCGTGTACGATGTCGTCGGCTCTGGAAACGATCTCTGGGGCAACGCGGACGGCTGCTATTTTGTCTATAAAGAAGTACGCGGAAATTTCCTCATCACAACCGAGGTAAACTGGGAAAAATCCGGCCCGCGGGACGGCGACGAATGGAAGAAAGCCGGACTGATGGCGCGGGATAGCGTCGATTTCCCCGATGACCCCTCGTCGGCGCACGCCACCGGAATCATCATCCGCAGCCAGGGTTCCAACCTGGAGCATCGCTTGGAATACAACGGCCGATCCGATGACGTAGAAGTCCAGGAAAAACGAGCCGACGAAACAAACTTCATCCAATTGATGCGCATCGACAACACCTTCACTATGCTGCGCGGTCTGACGGATGGAACCTTTCGCGTAATTGGTTCTACTGTTGTGGAATTGCCCGAAAAAATTCTGGTGGGACTCGTAGTCACATCGCATAATGTGGCGACCACGGAACGTGCGTTTTTTTCCCATGTCTCTCTGGATATCCTGGGAGCGGCATTAACTGTTACCCGCACCATTCCGGCTTATAAGGTGGAAGCGGGAAGTTCGTTGAATGGAATAAGTCTGGGATTAACCGTGGAAGCCGGTAAAACCACCGACGTCGTCATCACAGAAAAAGTGCCCTCCGGATTCACGGTATCCAATCTCAAACCGTCGGCCGGTACGGCGACTGCCGGGGCGGATGGCATCGTAACCTGGACGGTTCCCGGCGCATCCGGAAGCAGCGCAATACTAACATACGATGTGGCCGTTTCGAAAACCGCCGTGGGCGTACTATCGTTCTCCGGATCGGCTCAATCCGGCTCCAGTACGTATTCGACGAGTGGAGATTGGGAGATTACCGTTCTTCCACCAAAATCCAATGGATTCGGTCTATTCACCAAAAGCGAGGATATGTTCGATACCGAAACGGTGGCGGGAGATGCTGGCTACGATCCCAATACGGGAACGTATGTCGTGATCGGCACGGGAAGCGACATTTGGGGTAACGCCGATAATTTCCACTACCTCTACCGCGAAGTCTCTGGAAAAGTTACCTTAAAAGTAACGGCGCAGTTGTTTGTCGGCGGCGGGCATACCGAATGGGTGAAAATCGGCCCCATGGTGCGCGATGAAGCCGATCCGTACTCCTCCAACGGCTTCTCGATGATCCGAACCTGGGGAAGAGATTTCGGCCCCCAATGGCGCGATATCTATGGCGATGTCTCCGGCAACAACGAAGCGCTGAATATTCCGGGTGGAACCGTCGCGGGACGGCAAAACGGAACCATCGAAATTACCCGCGACGGAACGGCCATTGGATTCTATTACTACGACGCCGGTACTGGCAACCGGGTGGAATCCCTGGTTCATAATGTCGAAGAAATGGCCGATCCCATTTATATTGGCTTGGCGGTTACTTCGCACAGCGCCGGCAATTACAGCACCGGCGTCTTTACCGATGTCTTGTTGACGATCGACGGAAAACCCGTGTCGGTGTCCGATTGGTCGCTCTATTAGAGCGATTCTCAAAAGTATGAGTGGGAATTTACTCCTTCCGCCTTCGTAAAAGCCAATCTTCTCCGGTTTTTACGAAACGCGAGTGGGACGGAATGGTGAGGATTACTCTTATACAAGAAAGGGCAGGGGAAAAAATCCGCCTGCCCTTCTCTTCTATAATCGTTTCCGTCGTATGCGATGGGATGCTTATAGAATATACCGCGATAGATCCGTATCCTCGACAATATCGCCCAGCTTTTCCTTCACAAACGCTTCATCGACAAGGATGGTTTCACCCGGCCGGTCGGGCGCTTCAAAAAGAATATCCTCCAGCAGGGTTTCCATGATGGTGTGCAGTCGGCGCGCTCCGATGTTTTCCATCTCGGAATTCACGTGCGCGGCCATATGCGCCATTTCGGCGATACCGCCTTCGGTGAACTCGATTCGGACGTTTTCCGTCTCCAGAAGAGCGGCGTACTGGCGCAACAGCGAATTCT